>JACQEL010000428.1 GCA_016200595.1 Deltaproteobacteria bacterium | reverse complement strand
TATGACATTCTCGCGTATTGTCGGCACAGCAGAGGCTCGTAAAAGGAAAACATGATAGCTGGCAGCCAGCCGCAATGAAATAGCGGCTTAACGCCGGCGGCGCCACGCTGTCAACGAGGCACTAGATTACTACCAGCGGTTTCGGGATGTGATTGAGGCTGACTCTGCGGAGGACCTTGCGCTCAGTGAGGAACTGGCACATAGAGACTCGCCACAACCTTGCTGAGGTAGCTCACCAGGGAAGTTACTCACAGTTATAGTTTATTCCATTCCTCAGGAGTGATGCCGACTTCGCGAATGATAGCGCGAATCAGACCGATGCTGATATCCTTCCCCTCGTGCATGGGAAGAGGGATGATCTGCCCGGTTTCCGCATGGACCATCCGGACGTGACGGCCGCCGGGTATCGGACCGACAAAATCTAGCTTGCGCAATTTGCGAATCACCTGCTGCGGTTTAAGAGGTGACAGTTTTGACATCTTGCTCTTTAATGGTCACCCCTTTGATGGTGGGAATCGGAAGCTTAAGCTGTAAAGCCAGCAGGACATTGCCCTCGATAACATCTCGTAAATTTTCGCGTGCTTCCTCAAAAGTTTCGCCTTGGGCAAAGAATCCCGCTGCTCTAGGAACCTGGGCAATAATCATTCCATTTTCGTCTCGCTCGTACTCCGCATGCCTGAGCGCGGCTTCGACGTAGCGTGAAAGCAGGAAAACTCGAACCTTACTCATCGAGATACACCTTTTATTTCAAAAGAAAACCTTGTGAGTTGCGCTTCGTCAAGGCCGGCTACTGTTAGGCTACGTGATAACGGCCCTTTAATGCAGCAATTCTTGCAGAAAGCGAAGAGTATTAGCTCTTGCTCCGTTGCCTCCAACTTCATCGGAATCTTCATCCGTTGTTAGAGTCACAGTTTTCCACCGTCCTTCTCAGTTTTTCTTTCCCCAGGGTATGGCACTTTGCTGTACGTACTTCACTCATCGCCCGTTACATTCTACAAGAATCAACGAGCCGTAGTCAGCAAAGGAGGAAGTTTCAATGGGTGTTCGTCGTTCTCCCAGCTCAAGTCTTCCTCGACGCTCTTTCTTGAAGCGTACAGGGATCGGTGTTGTCGCTGCAGCGTCAGGCAGCTTGTCGCTGCCGGCTAGAGCCGCTGAAAACAATCTGACCACGGCAGACCCCAGATTGTTTGAGACCATCTACTCTCTGCGAGCGATACGCTGGCTCAAACCTGATCCGATTCCTGAGGAAACACTCAAGAAAATCGTCGAGGCAGGTATTCATGCGCCGAGCGGCGGGAATCGTCAGGACTGGGGCTTCATTCTCGTGCGTGACCCGGAACTCAAACGTTTCATCGGAGACCGTTACCGGGAAACCCGGAACAAGCTGCAAACCGGTCGCCCGCCACTGAGTGAACTCCCGCCTGACCGGCAGCGGGCTCTGCGTGCTGCTGTCCATCTTGCTGAACATCTGCACGAAGTTCCTGTCATTCTGTTAGCGTGCTCCGTGAAAGAGTATCCGCCTTGGGCTCAGAATCCACGGGCAAGTGTGGCCACTGTCCATGGCTCAATCTATCCAGCCGTGCAGAACATGCTATTGGCGTGTCGCGGCCTTGGGGTTGGAGCCACGCTGACGACGACCCACTGCTTCTTCGAGGAAGAGCTGAAACAAAAGCTAGGAGTACCGGAGAATATGGAAATTGCCGCGCTTCTGCCGCTCGGATTCCCACGCGGCAAGTTCGGCAAGACCACCCGCAAGCCGGTGGACGAAGTCTTGTACTGGGATCGCTGGGGAAGTAAAAAGGCTTAACCGATAAGCTAAACGGTTCGCTAAGGAAGAGCGAACCGAGGGGCGAGAAAAGGAGAATAGCAATGCAAACCCCAGGGATGGTTGTTTCTGGCAGTTTTGGTCTGACTCCTGACGCAGTTCAGCGAACCGCGGCCTGCGCGAAAATCGCCGAAGAACGTGGATTTCGCAACTTCCTCGTCACTGAGGCCGCTTCGGATGCGCTAGCGCTCGCTCAGCACATCGCCAGCGTGACCTCGCGGATTCATGTCGGGACTGCCATCTTCAATATCTATCTGCGCCCGCCGCTGCTGGCGGCTCTCCAGGCGTTGACTATTGATGCAATTGCCCCGGGACGTCTGTTCCTTGGAGTCGGGACCAGTCATGCAATCCTGAACCAAGCCTATGGGATCCCGATGGACAAACCGCTGACAGCCTTGCGCACCTACGTCGCAACCATGACCAGCGTTTTTCGTGGAGAGCATCCTGGCCTCGCTCAGATGGCGGCAGTGGGGATACCCATACCCCGTGCCGAACGCAAAATTCCTATCTTCCTCGGTGGGGTCTCGCCGAAGAGTATCCAGCTTGCCGGCGAGATCGCCGATGGGATTATCCCAGCCCAATATGGACCGCATACGCTTAAGGAAGTCGTAGATGGTGTGGCTGAAGGGGCTCAGCATGCCGGTCGATCCCTGAAGGACGTCGGGCTTATTCCACTCGTGCATTGCTGTGTCTGTGCAGATCGTGGAGTCGCGTTGCGGTCGGTGCAACAGCAGCTCGCTTTTTATGCGTCGATGCCGTTCTATAATCGGCTCTTTGTCCGGCATGGCTTTGACAAAGAAGCTGAACGAGTTATGGGAGCGGTGATGAAAGGAGATCGAGCAGGGGCGGCAGCTGCTATTTCCGAGCGAATGGCGGCCGAGTGCGCCATTATGGGCTCACCACAAGAGTGCTTCAAACAGGTAGAAGCCTTCGAACAGGCCGGTGCAGCGTATGTGCTCCTGTATCCCATGCCGATCGACGGAGATAGCAATCGTGGGGTGCAGGCGGCGCTGGATGCTTTTGCACAATAACACTGGACATCATGTCTCAGAAAGAGAAAGAAGGAAAGTCTATCCAACTCCGACGACATTGGTACACTGCCATGCATATCGGGTAGGGGCGAATCTTGTATTCGCCCTGCTGAGTGCGTCCTGCCGGTGGGCGATCACAAGGATCGTCCCTACACTGTGTGCCAATCTTTAGTGGTCCGATTTAGACAGAGAGGAAGACAACACTATGGCAGAAGAAATCGCTCTGAACAGCAGTAAGCTTAAGTATGTCAGCATTGAAGAGGCAAGAAATATGACCGGGCTCAGGCTCATCCTCGGTGCCTATGCGGTGCCGGGCCCGTGGCGCGAGACCTGCAAGGGAATCTTTTATGTGAAAAAGATTCCTTACGTCTCTGTAGCTTCAGCGGGAAAAGATGGGTCAGATCGTGAGCTGCGCGAATGGACCGCTCAGGTCAGTGCCCCGGTTGCGGTCTGGAACGACGAGCGTCCACGCTCCACCTGGATCGAACAGCTCTATCTGGCGGAACGACTGGCGCCGACGCCTTCTTTAATTCCTGCCAACACAGAAGATCGGCTGTTACTGTTCGGTTATGGCAATGAGATCTGCGGTGAGAATGGTTTCGCGTGGTCTAAGCGCTTGACGATGATACATGCTATGTTATCGAACCCCAAGCTCGATGAAGCGAACCGCAAGCGCTGGACCTACATGGGAAACAAATATGGCTATAGCGCAGCGGCAGCTGAAGCCGCGCCAGCGCGAATGGCGGAGATATTGCAGCGCCTGGGGGCAAGACTGGAGCAGCAGCGTGCCAAAGGCAGCAAGTTTTTCATCGGCGACCAGCTCTCAGCACTGGACATTTACTGGGCAACGTTCGCAGCCCTTATCCAGCCGTTGCCACCCGAGTTGTGTCCGATGGCCACCGCATTCCGTGATTTCTATACCAACAGAGATCCAGCGGTAGCTGCTGCGCTTTCTCCCTTACTCTTGGAACACCGCGACTTTATCTATCGCGAGTATCTAGAACTGCCGATCGTCTTTTAGGCAGCCGCGGCTTGGGGATTAGGTACTAGAAGTGATGAGGAGGGACTCCAACGATGCTCCCGCGCCGGTGGATGGAAGCCTATATCCGCTTCCTCTTGCACTATCGTTGGCCCGTGCTGGCCCTGGCGCTGGCGGTCACGCTCTTCCTCGCTTCCCAGTTGGCCCATACGACGATCCAGATGGACTTTCTCGATCTCTATCCACCCAGCCATCCCTATCTGCAACTGTCCAAAAAACACGCGCGCATGTTCGGCTCGTCCAATGTCTTGATCGTCGTCGTCGAAGTGAAGGACGGCGACATCTTCACCGTCGAGACCCTCAATAAGATTGATCGACTGACAACTGCGCTGATGGCAGTTCCTGGCGTGAATCCCTGGCAAGTCTTGTCGATCTCCCACCCCAAAGTGCGCAATATCCAAGTCACTGGTGCGGGCATCGATCTGAGGCCGCTCTTTGCCTTTGGCCCACCCAAGACTGCCACAGATGTGGCCCGGATCAAAAAGGCGGTCTATACCAATGATGGCATCCTCGACTTCTTGGTCTCGCGCGATAACAAGGCCGCACTGATCACTGCCGGATTTTGGGAGTCTGGACTGAATTTCGCACGCATAAGCGAACGTCTGTTCCAATTGCAAGCCCAGGAAACCGATGCCAACCATAGGCTCTACCTGACCGGCTTTCCGGTATTGTTCTGCTGGATCTTTAGCTACCAACCGTGGATCTTTGTCATCACTGGACTCACCGTGTTGGCGATTGCCGCGCTCTTATGGTTCTACTTCCGCACCTTACCAGGGGTGCTGCTACCGCTATTTTCTGGCGGGCTGAGCACGGTGTGGGCTTTAGGGTTTGCCGGTTTCCTCGGGTTCACTATCGATCTGTTGATGATCGTCGTCTTCCTACTGATTACCGCGCGTGCATTGTCACACTCGGTGCAATCGATGGAGCGCTATCAGGAGGAGTATTTTCGCCTGGGTGATAAGGACCTGGCGATCCGGCAGTCCTACTTAAGTCTCTTCTCTCCGGCGTTGGTGGCGATTGCGTCGGATGGGTTGGCGATTCTTAGCCTGGCGGTGGCGCACATCGCGGCGATGCGACAACTGGCTATTCTGTCCAGCTTCTGGATCTTTACCATCTCGGTCAGCGTGGTAACGCTGCACCCCATCCTCCTGTCTTTGCTCCTGCCGCCACGACGCGATGCAAAAGTCGGACGACGTCTATCGAGCAAGATTGCCCTCGGTATCAACCGTGCTTTGGTCAAACTCAGCCGCGGGAGTATGCGCTTCGTGACGGCAACGAGTTTCGCACTCATCCTGCTCATTGGGCTCTATTACTCCAGACAGCTCAAGATTGGCGACATTTCTGTCGGCAAAGCCTTATTCTACGCCAACCATCCTTACAATGTGGCCTATGATCGAGTCATTGAGAAGGGATTTGTCGGTATTGCCCAACTCACGATTATCGCTGAAGGCCATGCGCCTGGCACGTTTCGTCAGATTGAAGCGCTGAACACTCTGGAACGGTTCCAACGCTACCTGGAACATAATAGTCCACTGGCGGGCGGCAGCTTCAGTGGCGTCGATGTCATCCGCCAACTCTACCAGATGTTCGAGGAGGGTGTTCCCAAATGGGCGATGCTGCCCTCGGAGCCACGCCATATCGGCAACCTGCTGGGGTTCTTTCTCCAGACTGCCGGTGCGCCAGGATTAGAGCGGTTAGTGGACAAAGATCTGCAGAATGCCACGCTCACGGTTTATTTCAGAGATGATCGCCGCGCCACGGTTGTGGCGGCTATACGTTTGGCTAAGGAGTATATCGAAGCCAACCCGGTCGACAACCTCGACTTCCGTCTCGCGTGTGGCGTGTTTGGCATGCTGGCCGCAGTGAATGACGAGGTCGAATGGTCCTATCAGGTGAACCTCTATCTGGTGCTGGCTACCGTTTTCGTCCTGAGTTTCCTCACCTATCGGTCTCTGGCAGGAGCGCTCATTGTGATGATTCCCTCAATTGTCGCCCAGCCTCTCACCGAAGCGATTATGTATTGGACCGGCATCGACATGAACCTCAACTCTCTCCCCGTGGCAGCAATCGGTATCGGTATCGGCATCGACTACGGCTACTACGTGCTTTCGCGCATCACTGAAGAGTATGAGCACTGTTTGGACATCGATCTGGCGATTGCCAAGGCGTTGATGACGACCGGCCGTGCCATTCTGTTCACCGGCGCTACCCTGACTACTAGCGTGATCTTTTGGCTCTTCTTTCCTATGAAGTTTCAGGCAGAGATGGCGTTCTTGCTGACGGTAATTTTATTCTTGCACGTGGTGGGCGCGTTGGTGTTTATCCCGTCGATGGTCTCACTTTTCCAGCCGCGCTTTGCCACGGCACGGACAATAGCTGCATTGGCTGACACCTCACGCGAGAGACCTTCCCCCATCAACATGAAATAGCGAGCCGGTGCTGTAATCGGACTCGGCCACAAACACCACCACTTCGGCCACCTCTTCCGGAGTGCCGGCACGTTTAACCAGCGTCTTATTGATTTCGCGCTGTCGTACCTCTTCTGGGGTATCTTCTTGAAAGAGCACCGGCCCTGGGACAATGGCATTAACCATCACTTGCGGTGCTAGTTCCAGCGCCAACCCCTGGGTCAGGGTGATCACACAGGCTTTCGAGACAGAGTAGGGGATGTAGTCAGCCCAGGGCCGTAGCCCGGCGACGTCGGCCATGTTGATGATGTGCCCCCAACCCCATTCCCGCATGCGCAAGCCGATCTTATGGGCGCACAGAAAGGTGCCGGTGAGGTTCACCTCTATCACTTGCTCCCACTGGTGGAGGGTTAGCGTCTCCACTGGCGTGCGGAAAAACACCGCGGCATTGTTCACTAAGACATCAATGCGACCGAACCGCGCTACGGCAGTTTCGATCATGCGCTCGACGTCCGCTTCCTGAGTAATATCAGCCTGGACGGCAATTGCTGCGTGACCGGCAGCAAGCAACTCTCGCACGGTTTCCTCAGCCTCGCTCTGGGACGTATGATAATGAACTACTATCGTGCACCCTCGTTGAGCCAAGGCGGTGACGATAGCTTTGCCTACACGCTTAGCGCCGCCAGTGACGAGCGCAATTTTGCCGTTCAGATTCATAGGTGATGAGAAGGTAGAACGTAACGAGTAATCCAGCAACCCTCCATCTGGCTTTTTCTCATGCCCAGGCTCTGCCTGGGTATGCCGTGTGGTCGTGGCTCTGCCACATCCGGGGGTTGCGTTCCCAGGCTCTGCCTGAGAACGAAGGCGTCAACTTTTGAATTTGACAAAGTACCAGCGATCTCCGTTTTGCGCTTTACGTCTTAGGTCTTCACCGGGTCGTGTTGCGGTTGCAGGATAATCTCCAGCGGGCAGCAGCGGGCTGAAGAGACGACGACTTCATACACCGTTTGCGCGACGTCTTCGGGACTGAGCATTTTGCTGCGGTCTACGCGCCGATTGGGCGGGATCAGGGCAGTGTCTACGTACCCAGGGTAAATCGTAGACACCTTGATGCCGTACTCTCGTACTTCCTCGAACAGCGACTGGCTGAAGCCGCGCACGCCGAACTTTGCCGCGGTATAAGCCGCCTCTCCAGGCTTACCAACCAGGCCGGCCGAGGAGCAAATGTTCACGATGGTCCCGCGGCGACGCGCGATCATGGAAGGCAGGGCGAGTTTGGTCAGGACCAGCGGCGCCCATAAATTGAGCCGCACCGTCCACTCCCAGTCCTTTACGCGCGCTTTGACGACAGGGGTACGCGGTGGCCCACCGCCAGCATTGTTAACCAGGATATCGATGTGACCAAAGCGGGTCAGCGTCGTGTTGACCAGAGTTTCTAATTGCTGATCGTCCGTCACGTCCGTCGGAATGGTGAGCGCTTCTACCCCTGAGGTGCGGATCATTTCCGCGACCGCCGCGAGTTCGGGCTTCGTGCGTGCGGCTAAGACGGTAGTCGCACCAGCCTGGGCCAGACGTAGAGCAATTGCCCGGCCAATGCCTCGACTTGCGCCGGTGAGGAGGGCGACACGGCCCACGAGAGATGTAGTTGAAGCAGCCATTTTGTTACTTTTACCATGAGGGGACGGTACTATCCAGAGCGCAGGAACTGGAATACAGAAGGATACAGAGTGTGAGGAAGCAAGCTAAATCGCAACACAGGAGATTCGTACACTTCCTCACAGAGTGTCTGCTCTATGTCCGTTCGCTCTGAGCGTAGCCGCGTCAGCGGCGAAGTCGAAGAGTCGGTTTAGGGCGGGTTCCATGGCCTTCGACTTCGCTCTGCGTAGCCTGTCCTGAGCCTGTCGAAGGGCTCAGGCCGAACGGGAGTGGGGTTCGCTCAAATAGTGCGGCTCTGTGCTAATGTCCTATGGTCTGATTTAGATCGCATGAAATCAGGGTTTTCTGAACGACTCGGGGCGATAGATGACCTTGACCTCATGGCAGAGGATACTTTCCTGTTATACTCTTCAACCAGGGAAGCAGAGTAGACCAATATCCGACGGGAGGTCTCTATGACAGACATACTTGCCACCGAACTGAAGACCTATGAGCGACACAGAGAGGAACTACTCGGAGCAGCCGAAGGGAAGTTTGTGCTGATCCATGAGGCAGAAGTGGTTGGGGTGTATGAATCCCAGATGGATGCGATTGCCGAGGGGTATCGGCGATTTGGCAACGTCCCGTTCTTGGTCAAACAGATCGTCAAGATTGAGATCCCGTTGAACTTCAGCTCTCACCATTTGGGGCTCTAGCGGAGCATTCTTTCTCGCCGGCTCTTTGTCTAACATTTCATTGGCAAAATGATAGTCGCCACTTTAGCCACCGCTTCTCCTGCTGCTGCTTGAAGTCACTAATTTTGCGTTGCTTTGTCTCAGGGCGTCCGGTACTATCCAACCGCGTCGCTAAGGGCGCAGTTTTTCGCGAATCAGGAGAAAGGGGGACCTATGGCTTACGAGTTCGCCAATTATGACAAGAAAGGGCATGTTGCCACTATTACCATGAATCGCCCGCATGTGATGAACTCAGTCCATCCACCAGCAACCGTAGAACTATCGGCAATTTGGGACGACGCGATCGCTGATGACAATGTCTGGGTGGTTATTCTCACCGGCGCCGGCGACAAGGCTTTTTCTGCTGGCAACGACCTCAAGTACACTGCTGAAAAGGGCATGCCGAGCGGTCCCCGGCCCAAAGGCGGGTTTGGCGGGATCACTGACCGCACCGAGGTGTGGAAGCCACTGATTGCCGCGGTCAACGGCTTTGCTCTGGGTGGTGGGTTCGAGATGGCGCTGGCCTGCGACATCATCGTTGCAGCCGAACACGCTCGCTTCGGCTTGCCCGAGCCGCGCGTCGGTTTGGCGGCGGCGGCTGGCGGTGTCCATCGCCTTCCGCGGCAGATTCCCCTTAAGATCGCTATGGGGTACATGCTGACTGGTAAGCATATGACCGCGCAAGAAGCTTTACGGTTTGGCATCGTCAACGAAGTCGTTCTGCTCAAGGACCTCATGCCCACGGCCGAACGCTGGGCGAGTGAGATCCTTGAATGTGCTCCACTCTCCGTGCGGGCAACCAAGCAGTGCGCCATGATGGGCTTGGGTCTGCCCCTAGACTTAGCCCTCTCGCGTTCGTATGAGGCGCTGCAACAGATGATGCACTCCGAGGACGTGAGGGAAGGGCCAAAGGCATTTGCCGAGAAGCGCAAACCGAATTGGAAAGGTCGATAGGGGCTAGGTTCTAGGGGCTGGGGGCTAGTAAGAGAAGAGACAAAAGGCGACCCTGATGAAACAGAAAGCTCGACCTTCTCGCTCCCAATTCCTAACCCCTGCTCCCCGACACCCAGCACCCAACACCCAGCACCCAACACCCAGCACCCACACCATCCGCGTACGCTATGCCGAGACCGATCAGGCCGGTATGGCGCACCACGCGGCGTTTCTTCTGTGGTTTGAAGAAGGCCGAGTAGAGTTGCTGCGCAGTCTCGGCAAACCGTACCAGGAGTTCGAAGCCGAAGGACTGCACTTCCCCGTGCGCGAAGCGTTTTGTCGCTATTGGCTACCCGCCCGATTCGATGAAGTGTTGACCGTGGCTACAGTGATTGAAGAGGTTGGCGGTGCCAGCATCCGCTTTGGCTATCGTATTACGCGTGAATCCGGCGCAGTTTTGCTTGCCGAGGGGTACACGCGGCATGCTTGCGTAGATAATACCGGAAAGATCAGGCGGTTACCGCTGGAAGCCAGAAAAATGTTGAGCTCCTAGAAACGCCCCCACCTTTTGTCTCTCAACACATCGGCACAGTTCTCCCCTGAGTGTGGCTACCAATGTTACACTGACAAAAGGGAGGGCATCATGAGAAAGTCTCTTGTTTGTACCTTCGTCTTTCTGGCGGTCGTGCGTGTCGAGGTCAATCTTCAGCAGACCCGTTGGCAGATGGCCACCGCAGACGCGGCAGACAACATTGCGCTTGAACCGGTCGTGACCGGTCTCACGCGACCAGTCGGCATCACTCCTGCCGGTGATGGTTCAGGCCGGCTCTTTATCGTCCTTCAGGGTGGACAAATTCTCGTCTACGATGGGGTGCAACTTCTACCGAGGCCCTTTCTCGATATTTCTTCGCTGGTTTTATGTTGCGGTGAGCAAGGGCTGCTGGGCTTAGCCTTCCATCCCCACTATGCCAAGAGGGGTGCCTTCTATGTTAACTACATCAACACTGACGGTGACACGGTCATTGCCCGCTATAGGGTTTCTGCTGATCCCAACGTAGCTAAACCCAAATCCGCGCGCATCCTGCTCACCATTTCGCAACCGTTCAGCAACCAAAATGGTGGCCAATTGCAGTTCGGGCCGGATGGTTATCTCTATATCGGTATGGGTGATGGAGGATCGGGCGGTGACCCACGGGATAATGGGCAAAGCCTGGGAACGCTGCTCGGAAAGATATTACGGATCGACATAAACGGTATAAACTGGCGCGGTTCGTACGCGATTCCAACTGATAACCCTTTTGTCAATACGCCTGGGGCACGAGGTGAAATTTGGGCCTTTGGGTTGCGCAACCCGTGGCGGTTT
>JACQEL010000427.1 GCA_016200595.1 Deltaproteobacteria bacterium | reverse complement strand
TCACTCTCCATACAAGCAAGACACCTCACCTCCTTTCCCTTGCAACTTTTGGAGCTGTGTGAGAAAAAAGGATAACGAAAGGGAGAGGCAGAAGTCCTCAAGGAGTTCTCAAGAAGTTCTCAAGTTTCTCTGAGTGCCTCATGGCAGAAGCGCGCGTCCTCGTATTTGACAACTTTCGGCTTGACCCGGTGAACGAGTGTCTCCGGCGGGGCGAGCAAGTTATTCAATTGACGCCTAAAGCCTTTGCTCTCTTGCGCTATTTGGCCGAGCGCCCCCAGCAGATGGTGACCAAAGACGAGTTACTCAAGGCGGTGTGGCCGGAGGTAATTGTCAGCGAAGGTGTCCTGACCACGCATATCGGTGTCCTGCGTCAGGCGTTAGGCGATAATGCCAAAGCGCCGCGCTACATCGAGACCGTGCATCGGCGGGGGTACCGGTTCATTGCCCCACTTAACCCCTCTCCCCCAGTAGTCAGTAGTCAGTTGTCAGTAGTCAGTTCAGACGAAATGGAAGCCGTGAGGCGCCCGCCACTGGGAACTAGCAACTGGCAACTGACAACCCCCCTGGTCGGCCGAGAGGCCGAACTGGCACAGCTGCACAGCCTGTTCGCCAAAGCATTGCAGGGCGAGCGGCAGATAGTGTTTGTCGTGGGCGAGGCGGGGATCGGCAAGACCACCGTGGTCGATGCGTTCGTGGCACGAGCCGCCGCGGAGCAGGACATCTGGCTGGGGCAGGGGCAATGTATCGAGCAGTTCGGGGCGGGCGAGGCGTATCTCCCGGTATTGGCGGCCTTCGGCCAACTGGGACGGGAGACCAGAGGCCAGCGGCTGGTGGAGATGCTCAGCCAGCATGCGCCGACGTGGCTGATGCAGCTACCAGCACTTCTCAATCCTGCGGACCTCGACACCCTCCAGCGGAAGACTCAAGGGGCCACGCGCGAACGCATGCTACGGGAGATGGCAGAAGCGTTGGAGGCCCTGACGGCAAACCAATTACTCGTACTGACGCTGGAAGACTTGCACTGGAGTGATCCCTCGACTCTGGAGTTGCTCTCGTTCCTAGCGCGTCGACGCCAACCAGCTCGACTGCTGGTGCTTGGTACCTACCGACCGGTGGAGGTGTTAGCCAATGGACATCCGCTGCGGGCGGTGACGCAGGAGTTACAATTGCACCGGCACTGTGAGGAGTTGCCGCTACGGCTGCTCACTGACAACCATATTGTTGAGTATCTGACTGCCCGCTTTATTGCTCCTTCTTCCGCTAATGCGGGAGAGAAACAGGGTGAGGGTCTGTCCCCAGTCAACCTCCGAAAGCTAGCCCGGCTCATTCATCGGCGTACCGAAGGCAATCCGCTCTTCATGGTCACTATCGTCGAGGATTTGCTCGTGCGAGGCACCTTGGACAAGCAAGCGATTGAGGTGAGCGCTCCCACCACAATCCAGCAGTTGATTGAACGGCAGTTTGATCACCTCACGCCGGCAGAGCAGCAGATCTTGGAGGTTGCCAGTGTCGCCGGAGCCGAGTTCTCGGCAGCTGCAGTAGCCGCAGGTATCGAATCTGATACCGCCGAGATCGAAACCCACTGTGCCGACTTAGCCCGGCGGGAGCAGTTCCTGCGAAGGAGCAGAGGCGAGACTTGGCCCGACGGGACACTCGCAACGTGCTATCGCTTTCACCATGCCTTGTATCAGGAGGTGGTGTACGAGCGGGTCGCGGTCAGTCGCCGCAGCGTTCTTCATCACCGCATTGGGGAGCGCTTGGAGGTAGCGTACCAGGAGCGGGTGAGTGAGGTAGCAGCGGAACTGGCCGTGCACTTTGAGCGCGGACAAGACTATCAACGAGCCGTGCAGTATCTGCAACACGCAGGCGAGAATGCCATCCAGCGCTCGGCCCATGTGGAAGCGATTACTCACTTCACCAAAGGACTGGAGTTACTGAAGACCCTGCCCGATACTCGTGAACGTGCTCAGCAAGAACTCACCTTGCAACTTGCTTTGGGCGCTCCACTCATCGCCACCAAGGGCTATGCAGCCCAGGAAGTGGGAACAGCCTACACCCGAGCGCGGGAGTTGTGTCAGCAATTAGGCGAAACTCCCCAGCTCTTCCCGGTGCTCTGGGGGCTATCTGCATTTCATACCGTGCGAGCGGAGTACAAGACGGCTCGTGAGCTAAGAGAACACATGCTGCGTCTGGCCCAGAATGTACAAGATCAGGATCTCCTTATGGAAGCTCATGCGGGACTGGGGGTCGTGTTGTTCTATCTCGGAGAGTTGGCCCTAGCCCGCGCATACCTGGAGCAGAGGATTGCTCTCGACGATCCCCTGCAGCATCATGCTCTGACCATCCTCTATAGTGGGGTTGATCCTGGAGTGCGCTGCCTATCCTATACGATCGCGACCTTGTGGCTCCTTGGCTATCCGACCCAGGCCCTGAAGATGAGTCACGAGACGCTCGCCTTGGCCCGGGAGTTGTCTCATCCCTTTAGTCTGTCCATGGCTCTGCACTGGGTCACCATGCTCCATCAATTCCGCCGGGAGGAGCAGACGGTTCAGGAGCGGGCGGAGGCCCTGATTACCCTCTGCAGGGAGAAAGAGATAGCAGG
>JACQEL010000499.1 GCA_016200595.1 Deltaproteobacteria bacterium | reverse complement strand
TCGGAAAGGGTTTAGCACGGATAGTGACCATTTCTACACGCATCTTATCCACTCAGTGTCAGCGTGCCGAATGATGAACAAGGGGGTCTATGGCAGTCTGGTGACTGGCTGCGCCGACTCCTGACCCCGCAGATTGATGATGAAGCCCTCAAGACCGTCCTGAACCGCGTGCGCCGGGGGGGGCCGCCTCCGGTGATCTGGCTCTTCGGTAAAGTGCAGTCCGGCAAAACCTCGATTATTCGTGCCCTCACTGGTGCCGAGCGTGCCCCAATTGGCACCGGTTTCAAACCCTGCACCCGCTGGGCGTCGCGCTACGACTTTCCCAACCCTGCTTTCCCTTTGCTAGTGTTTCTCGATACCCGTGGTCTCGGTGAAGCTGGATACGACGCGCACGAGGCCCTCGCCGCGTTTCAGAACGAGGCCCATATGCTGCTGGTAGTGGTCAAGGCTATGGATATGGCTCTTGAACAGTTACTGGCGGCTCTCGCGCCGATCGTGCGGGCTAAACCAGACTGGCCGGTCGTAGTGGCGCAGACGACCCTGCACGAGGGTTATCCGCCTAGCTTGAGAGATCATCTCCAGCCGTATCCTTTTACGACTATACCCCTGCCTGAGGTTGTTCCCTCTGACCTCGCCCGGGCGTTGGCTTTCCAGCGGAAGTTTTTTGCGCGGATCCCTGTCAAACGTTTTGTTTCGCTCGATTTCACTTTGCCTGAGGATGGGTTTAGCGATCTCTTGTATGGCCGTGACGCGCTGTTTGAGGCTTTGAGTGCCGCACACCCGCACGCGATGTACCAGACCTTGCGGCAATTGCCGGAATTAATCCAGGAACTGAAAGACCTGCACTTTCGGCAGGCTCATCCGCATATCATTGCTTATGCTCTTGCCGCCGCTGCTGCCGCCGCTGCTCCTTTGCCCATAGCCGATCTTCCGGTGCTTAGCGCTTTGCAATTTAAGCTGCTGCACACTATCGCCTCAATCTATCACCAACCGCTGGGGATGAAGACGTTCCTTGAACTTGCCGGCACGATAGGGATAGGGTTACTTTTCCGTCAAGGCGCACGCAGCTTGCTCAAGATCATTCCTGGTCTCGGCAGTGCGGTGTCGGGCCTCTATGCTGGCGCAGCGACCTATGCTTTGGGCTGCGCCTTATGCTTTTACTATCAAGAGGTCTTTGACGGACACCTACCCCGCCCGGAGCGGCTCAAGGCTTTCTACGACGAGAAGTTCGCCGAAGGAATGAAACTATTGCGGAATGCGGAACGCGGAATGCGGAATGCGGAATGACAAACTTTCGACTTGCTGTCCACAAGACTAAACGCTCCGGACTTCGGACCTCGGACCTCGGACTTCGGACTCAACCTTTTAGTCGCTGGCGCCTGTGGGTTCTGGCTGCCTGCCTGGGGGTCCCGCTCCTGGCATTCGGGGTAGCCGGTGCGTTATGGCTCTACGAGCGGCGTTGGTTAGGCTGGATTGGCCTGGTCTTTCTGTGCGGCGAGGCACTGCTCCTCATGCTGTTCCGGCGCTGGAGCCGCAAGGAAGGCGCTCTCCTGCCCCAGCCGTCTACAGCCTTGCCAGCTGAATTCGCTCCTCGTGATGAGGCCGCCTGGAGCTTAGTAAAGGAATACCTCGACCGCGTCGATAGTGGAAAAATTACCCTGACCTCACTGGACCAGTTTTGGTCGCTGGGCCAGGAGATCCTCAGCCAGGTAGCGGCGTTCTACCGGCCGGGTGATCAAGAACCGCTCTTGGCTGTGCAGGTGCCCTTGCTGTTCCGGGCGATCGAAGAGACGGCGCGTGACTTGGCCCAAGTGACTGCAGATCTACCTTTTGCTCATCGTATCACCATAGGTGATGCAGTCCGTGGCTACCGCATGCAGCAAAAGCTCCAGCCCGCCTATAAGGCGTATCGGCTCTTCTATCCGTTATGGAACTGGAAGAATGCGCTCTTCCAGTTGGCGGTGACCGATCGGCTGTTCGACGTGACCAAGGAGACCCTCAGTCAATGGTTGCTCAAATGGTATGTCGATCGGGTCGGCTATCACGCGATCGAATTGTACAGCGGGAAGTTGCTGTTGACGCGACGATTTGAGCAGGAGGTCGCGCCATCGTCCGCACCTCACTCGGCAGAGAATCGAGTTGCAGTGCGACAGGGCACTCCCGAGTCGTTGCGGGTGCTTATTCTCGGACAGGTGAAAGCCGGCAAGTCCAGTTTGGTGAACGCGCTCTTCGGCGAGGTGCGAGCCGCGACTGATGTGGTCCCGACGACGGCGCGACTGACTTCCTACGTTTTGGAACGCGCGGATTTCGGTGGGGCGATCAGCATTTCTGACATGGGTGGGTATGAGGACCCCTCTGTGCCGCAGGAACGGCTTGATGAGGCGCTGGCTGAGGCCCTGCGTTCTGACTTGATCCTGCTCGTCGTTTCAGCTATCAACGTCGCCCGCGAACCGGACCGGCGTCTTTTGGCACAACTGCGTGACTGTTTTGCGGCTCGGCCGGAGTTGCGTCCACCGCCAGTAATCGTCGTACTGACCCATATTGACCTACTCCGTCCGCCTCGGGACTGGGCTCCGCCCTACAATGTGGCGGCTCCTGACTCGCCGAAAGCACGCTCGATCAGAGGGGCGTTAGCTGCTGTCGCTGGGGATCTGGGAGTGCCCCCTGAACTCGTCGTGCCAGTCTGTTTGCTGCCGGAGCGGCTCTACAACGTTGAAGAGGCTTTGATGCCGTTACTTGTGCAGGTGCTCCCTGAAGCGAAACGCACCCTGTTTTTACGCGGCCTCAAAAATTTGCACGAGCAGGAGCAATGGGAACTGTTATGGCGCCAGGCGCAGGCGACCGGACGGTTTCTCTTACAGATGGGTGGTGAGGTCTTGAGGAAATCAGTGGAAGGGGTGCTGACGGGGAAGCGAATGTAACTGAATCATATGCTACCACAGTGCTCGTGACCTGGCTGAAACGCAATGAAATCTAGGAGTCAGCCAGACAGAGAAAGGAGACAGAACCTGCGCCGCCCTTCTCTATCTCTGTCTCTGTTAAGAATAGGAGAAATTCTGTGCTAGTGCGGACCACAATTGAACTCGATGAGAAGCTGCTCCAGGAAGCCGTGATAGCAACCGGTGTGAAAAAGAAACGGCAGCTCATCGAACTCGCCTTGCAAGAAGTTGTGCGTCAACGGCGGATTGACCGGTTGCGGCAGCGTCTAGGGAAAACTTCGCTGACGATTACTGGAGAAGACTTGAGACGGATGCGGGCGGATGACTGACGGCCTGTTTCTTATCGACACTTCAGAAAGGTAGGGGTCAGGGCCCACCCTACTACGCTGTCGCGAGGATATGCCGGAATGCACGGAGAAATTCACCAGGCGTCAGCACTGGGAAGCGGACAAAAGCTCGCACTGCGTCGGTATGAAAATGTCGAGTGTTCCACGACACTAGATAATCCACCTCCGCCTGCCGAGCCGCTGCCAAGATTGGCGCATCTTTGCGATGAATCACTCGGGTCGCCTCTCGGACTGCTTCAGGGCTGGGGTCCTCAACGACATGGGGAGCGAGTCGTCGCAGGAAGGCGCGATACTCGGAAAGAACAGTGGGTAATTTGGACAAGATATTACGATCGGCTTCGGTGAGAACCTGTCGGGACAACACGATGGCAATGACGCGTGCTTCGCCAAGTCGCAGCACTTCTCGGGCAGCGCCAGTAGGGGAAATAACTCCTGCGATCAACGCGCTGGTATCGAGAAACACTTGCCATCGCTTACTCTCCATAGTGCTCGAGGTTGTAGCGGTCGCGTTGTTGCTCCAAGTCTTCCAGGAGATCTTTCAGCCGCAAGCCGGCCTGCTTCATAGTCCGAGCAGCCTTCTGCGCAACTCTATCGCCTACTAGCTTGCGTGGGGTGAGCACTAACACGTCTCCCACCTTCACGATCGTCAAGGTCGTTTCTGCACCAAGGTGTAGCTCCTTGCGGAGGGCTGCAGGAATAGTCACTTGGCCTCGGCTCCGGACTTTTACCCTGGGTACACTAGTGTCTTTGTGCAATATCATATCTCAGCCATGAGCTAGGGCGTTTCGGCCTTTCCCTTATGGCAACTTCTCCTGCTGTTTGCAACACGGCGGTAGGATGGAGCATGAGAAGCCCTCTATGCCTTTATTTGCTGCTTGCCCAGGGGCTTAAAGCGGTTTGCGCACGGGTGTGCCCTGGGAGCGCGACCATCTCGGTTGCCCGATGGAGCGGGTGCTGACAGAGAAGCGAATATAACCGAATCGTAGGCTACTACAGTGCTCGTGGCCTGCCCGAAACGCAGTGAAATTCGGGAATCAGCCAGACAGAGAAAGGAGACAGAACCCGCTCCGCCCTTCTCTGTCTCTATCTTGTTTCTGAGCTCTCATGCCCGGATTGCGCTGTTACAGATCTTGCTATGGGGCGCTGCTTATCATTATATTGCCGCCATGAAAATTGCAGTTTCTATTCCGGAGGCCGTGTATCAAGATGCAGAACGGCTTACCTTGAGGGTGAAAAAATCCCGCAGCCAGCTCTATAGCGCAGCGATCGCCGAATATGTAGCGCGCTACGATTCTGAAGCAATCACTGAGGCGATGAACAAGGTATGCGCGGAAGTCGATTCACGACCCGACCCAGCGGTGTCAGCCGCGGCTCGCCATATACTTAAACAGAGTGAGTAGGAATGACGCAGGGAGAGGAGTGGTGGGCAGATCTCCCTGACCCGGCGGGATCTGGACCCGGCTTCCGGCGCCCGGTTGTCATCGTGCAAGGCGACGCGCTCAATCGGAGTCGTATCGCGACCGTTGTCTGTGTTCCCTTAACCAGCAATCTCCGCTGGGCAGACGCGCCAGGAAATGTCCTGCTCCCGACTCGTAATACAGGTCTGCCGAAAGATTCTGTGGCGAATGTTTCGCAAATTATCGCCATTGATCGGGCCCTGCTGACCGAGAGGGTCGGCCACATTACGCGACGGCAAATCGAGCAAGTGCTGGCAGGTATCGAACTGATCCTCAGGCGCTAGCGAGGGAGTCTGGCGGCAAAGGGAATACTGGGCATAGGGACGAGAGTACTCAACTCGTAGCTTGGCTGACACGCCGTGCAATCCAGGAGTCAGCAAGGCAGAGAAAGGAGACCGAGCCTACTCCGCCCCTTTCTGTCTCTGTCTCACCTCTCTATCTCTGTCTGGTTTCTCTGTCCTACCTCTCTGTCTCTCGTCCCCAGATTGCGCGTCGCTCCATCCGGGCTACGAGCTGCCGCTCTTGAAGCTCGTGAGGCGCTCAAGAGACCTGGTATACATGACCGATCGATACTGGGGAGATTGCCTTCTGCCTGAAATCTTCTCTCACGCACTCAAGGTAGCGCATGGTCTCTGTGGAGTAATATGCCTCGCCACATTCGCTGCACGCCTCAGCTTCGACCGGCACGAGCAAACGGTCGCCTCCTACTTTGAGTTCCGCCTCGACTGTCGCTGGCTTGACCTCGCCTCTCTTACAGATCACACACTGCATTAACGTTTCCTCCTGCTAAAATCCGGCTCCCAGCGAGTGGGATCAGGCTGGTAAGTGGTGATAATAATCAATCGTTCTTCGCTCGGCACGGGTGCGCACACGATATGAATCCCTCGCAGGGCTCGGGTCCGGCCGAGGATGAGACAACTAGGATATGGCTTGTCTTCAGGATACTCCTCGATGATCTTACCGGAGTCAAGGGTTTGCAGAACCTCTTCGATGCTGATGCGCCCGAGGGGCTCTGTGTCCATTTCTCTGCGGGCGTGGTCAGTGAAACGGCAATTGGCAAAGCATTGCCGGATCTCAGCATAATCCATCTGAGGGCTCCCTTGGCCGCCTTTCTAGCGCATTGGTGGGGAACTTTCTTGGGGGAGTATGTTGATGTGGTCGTTTTACAATTGCGTCTGTCCTGGGAGCGCGGGCGTCTCGCCCGCTGGAAAAATGGTGTAGCCCAGATGACTCGCAGCGAAATCTGGGAAGGACACTGTGTCCTGGGTTTTGCTACGTTCCCTCCAGTCTACGTTGCTTGACAAGTGAGAGCAAAAAGTGCTTGAACCAGTACACAGTGAAGCGAAGGTCGAAAAACATGAAAACCGGGTTTTCGGACGAGGTTCGAGAGGCAATGGCACAGGTCCTTTCCGCTGGAGGTTTTGCTACGCCGAAGGAGGCTGTGTGGGAAGTCTCTCTCACCTATCGTCTGCCATT
>JACQEL010000498.1 GCA_016200595.1 Deltaproteobacteria bacterium | reverse complement strand
CGGAGAGGTAATGGTGGGGCGAAGATAGCGCTCTTCGATAAGCCACCGTGTGGGCCAGAAAGGATTTCTCGCCTTGGCTGTTTTCTTGAATCTCCCAACCCACGATTCGGCCACGCAACACCCAGGCGGCACCTTCCTCCCAGCAAAATTCTCGATGGGACGATTGAGCCATTCTTCTTCCAGAATGCGCTTGACGTAGAAGAAGTCATTCGCGCGGGTGTTAATACCAGAGTCCACGATGGCGATGTCACCAAGGCGGACCAACTTCGTACGAGCTTTTTCCAGGATCTCGAAATAGATGTCCGGAGCACGCAGGTATTTCCCTCCCCATTTCCCCATTTCGTAAACACCTGCTTCTATCCATTCGTCGCCAAGACTGGTTTTATGTGCGCCCGCAGAGGGATCGAGTATCCCCTCTTTCAGCAACTCTTGCTGTGACACTGGAATGACACGGTATTCCAGCGTGGTCTTTGCGGCCGTTACCTCTTCTATTTCCATGAACACTACCGGAGAAATGACATGCTCAAACGGTACCTTGAACATTACAAAACGAGCAGACCTGCCAGAGTTTCCATTGAGTTTATAAGTCGGGGAGGAGAACAATGTGATGACAGTGTTAATGTCCGCTGTTGCGAAGGAGCGCTTGGCCTGGTTGTCGATAATCATCTTAATGTGGCTGTTCTTCAGCAAGAATTCCTGGAGGTCAGTCCCATAGGCAACATCGAGCCACGAGTTCGACGTGATGAAACACAAAGATCCCTTCTCGTTCAGCAGAGACAGGCCCACGAAATAGAAATACACATACAGGTCGGCGGAAAGATCTATCGGATGAGCAGCTTTCTCCTTTGCATGGCTATAAGCAAAGAATGTAGGAAATGCCTCGTATACCTGTCTCGCCAGGGCTTGCTTGTAGGCTGTTCGTTCCGCTTTGCTCTGCTCCTCCCTGGGTTTGCTAGGAGGTGCAATACTCTCGTTTCGGACATAGGGCGGATTGCCGATAACGATATCGAAGCCCTCCTTGTCACCTTCGAATATTTCCACGAAGGCAATGTCCCAGACAAAGGGCACATCCTTGGCCGTCTTGAGGGCGATGCGAGCATCACTGATCTGGTCCAGCTCTTTCGTGAGTGCTTCGACCTGCTTCTGCCATTCAACTGCCTCCAGTTTCATCTGGTGGGGTCGTTCTTCTATCGTGCCATCCAACCGCATCTGCTGTTCTTGCGGACCCTCGATTTTCCGGCGAAGAGTTTTGATTCTCTCCTGGATGTTGTGGTGCCGGGCGTCAAGAATATCGCGGAAGAGCTGCAACTCCTCCTGCACGGCCTGATCTACTGAGCGAAAATGACATGTGCGGTCGTTGTTGTAGAACTTGAGCTTTTCAGTCTTGAGTTTGGTGATGCGGGCTTTGAGCGCGGACGGGATGTCGCGTGAGCCACGAATGTGCGCCAAGTTGATGCCGCCAAGCTCTTGGACAAGGCTATCGCCGCAGCGAATCTTGAAGGTAAAGTGCGGCAGCAAGGGCTCACGCCGGACGTGGAGTTCTTCGCGGGTGAATTCCGCATCAATGATCAGGGCTAACCAGAGGCGTAGTTCGGCTACATGACAGGCCCAATTCATCACATCCACGCCGTAAAGGTTTTGGCCGATAATGCGTTTCTTGCGGTCGAAGCTGGACTCGTACTTGTCGAATTGCTGGCTGGCTCGTTCCTGCAGGTCGTTCATAATATGCAGCATCCCGACGAGGAACGAGCCAGAGCCGCAGGCTGGGTCTACAGCGGTGAGCTCGCGGAGTCGAGCATCTAGATCCGGCCAGAGCTTTACCTCAGCCAATGCCTTGTCGGCGGCAGTCTTTTCATTTGGCTCCAGAGCAAAGACCGCTTCATAAAGTAGGTTCTTATGTTCCTGCCCCAGATGATTGATGAGGTGATCTACCACGGCCAGACGACACATCAGGTCTATCTCGGTGCGCGGAGTATAGAAGATACCCGCGTCCCCCCGTTCGTCCGCCTCGGCTGATACATTGACGAGGCTCTCGTACACCTTCCCGATCATTTCTGGGTCTACAGCAACTTCCTGATCGAGTGGGCTGTCTTCGGCTATGGTGAAGTTGTAGCGCTGCAGGAAAGTGAGGACCTGCTCGAAACGGGAGTCAAAGATCTTGAAGGTGTACTTTTGGTCGAGGGCGTTCTCTGTAAAAAGACCACCATTCAAGTAAGGTGCCATTGCTAGGGCTCGCTTGATCTGGTCTGTGAAATGACGGTGGCCACCATGGAACTTGTCATTAAACGCTACGAAGAAAAGGACATTAAGCCAACGATCGAAGAAGGAATCTTTCTCTTGGTCAGCGCTTTTGTAGCTTTCCCAGAAAGATTGCAGGAAATCGGTATCTTCTCCTAGCCAGCGCTTACGCTGGACGTAGTAAAGGAACATGCAACGGTTGAGGAACTGTAAGGCGTAGTCGTGTGCCCAAGTGCGGTCCTTGGTTTGCCGCGCTAGATCGTCTTGAAGAATACCAAAGACGGCCTTGTACTCGTCGAAAAACTGCTTCGTGACGGCCTCGACATCGAATGCCTCATCACAGCGTTGTTGAACAGCCAATGGCGGCAGCCCGAAGAGATCTGGGTGAATGGATTCCAGGTCCAACATGGCCATGCGTTCGGAGGCAGTACGTAGACGTTCCCCCGGCCCGACTGTAATGCGGCGGAACAAGCGGCGTTTGTCGCTCTTCTCGTCATACTTGACGTTCAGGAAATGCCAGCGGTCTTGCGTTGCGTTGGAGAAGACAAATAGGGCATAGGGGTGGTCACGCAGCAGCCGGGAAACGACTGGGCGTTCCTGTCCCAGTAACAGTTGGTTCGATGCGAGACGGGCGTAGATGACGTGAAAGTCGTTGCTGGTTCCTCCACCCGCAAACAGCACGGGGTCTTCCGCCAGAGCTTGGGCGGCCGTATCAGTCCAAGTTCGGCGGGACAGCGGCTCGTTCACCCGCTCATAGTTCAGCTCGGACCAAAATAGTTCTTTGAGCGGCTCTATGCCGCGGAGGTCCTTGAGAAGTGTTAGCACACTCTGTTGGCGATCACGTTGGGGCATCTCTAGGCCTCCTCAGGCTACGTCGTTCGGGTGCAGAAGAGTGATGTTCGGGTAGCTTTTAAAATCGTCAGTGTTGAAGGTGAGCAGGTGAGTGACTCCGTGGGCCTGCATCGTGGCAACAAGGCGAGCGTCATGCGTCTTTTTGCCTTTGATGTCGCCGGCTTTCACGAGCGTCAACCAGTGCGGCAGAATATCCGGTGAGTCCTTAAGGAGCTGGAACCTGTTGAGGAGTTGTTCGATTTCATCTGCAGTTCGTTGAGTAGTCCACCCCAGACCGTTGACATCGAGAGGACGGGTCGCTACTGCCCAGAACTCAATGATATTTTGCGCAGTAATGCAGGAACGGTCACCACGTAATCGCAGCTGGGAAATAGCCTGCGTTGCTACAGGCTGATCAGGAGAAGCCCCATCGCTTAATCGTAGCAGTACATTGGTGTCGAGCAGGACCAGTGCCATTAGTCGTAGATACTTTCCCTGCTCAGAGCTTCAAGCGGTAGATTGGGACCGTCTTTGTGGCTTGCAACCCACTGGCGAAATTCCTTCACCCACTCTTCCGGCGTAGCCGTTGCCCAGAATGGCTGCTCCTTGGTTTCCGGGCGGAGGATCAAAGTCCCATTGTCCACTTCAAGCGCGAAGCGTTTATGGGGCTTCACTTGTTCAATCACTTCAGGAGGAAGGCGGAGCGTCCCTTCTTCATTAATCTCGACAATTTGGCTCATAGGGCTACCTCTTGGCTCATTGTCATGCTGAGGGAAAGTCTTGAACAAGGCGAGTGTCCGGTCACCTTGTGATACGATACTTTAGTCCTTCTTCAAAAATTCCAACGCTGCCTTGGCCACCTCTTCCTCTTGTCCCCAGAAAAAGTGGTCTGCGCCTGGGACCGTGACGAGCGCTTTGGGGTCGGGCAGCTTGGCGAAGAGACCCTGCAGAGCTGGAATCGGCGAGTAATTATCGCGGTCTCCGCTGATCAGCAGCTTGGGTTTCGTCACGTTGAGTAAAAAGGAAGGATCCCCGACTCCAACTGGTAACGCCACGCCGATGAGTTTCTGTACATGCGGGTCCGCCGCGCCGGCGCGCAGCCCGACCAGCGAACCAAACGAGTAGCCGGCCACGACGACAGTGGGCACGGCTTGACGACTCAGGAGGTAAGCAACTGCAGCCTTTACATCTTCGACTTCCGCCTCACCGCCGCCGTGATCGCCGCCGCTGCGGCCTACACCGCGAAAATTGAACCGCAACGTTGCCATCCCGGCCTGCTGAAAGGTATCGGCTAAGGCTGAGACGATATTGTTCTGCATGTCACCGCCATAGAGCGGGTGCGGATGGCACAGCACAACGCCGATTGTCGGCGTCTGTGGCGGTACCCACAACAAGCCTTCCAGCGTAATGTCACTAACCGGAAATGTTACGTGTTCTTCCACAATTCTCTCCTTTGCCGCGCAGGGCCAAATGCTCGCCAAACACAAACCGACAACTAAAAAGATACTGCCTTTCACCCTTTCCCCTTTTTCCCTTTTCGCCGTTTCCCCTCTTTTTTACAAGGATATTTCCATCTCTTCTAGCCGTGTGATGCTCCAGCGCGTGGAGAAAGCGAAGACCCCGAGTGCCAAAGCCAGAGAGAGGCTGAGGGATGTGATGATACTGCTCCACTGGGCGGTGGAAAGTGGCAGATGTTGGAGTTTGCTCGACATGATGACGTACACCGGCAGGGCTTCGAGCACGGTAACCAGACCAATAAAGCCGATGCAAAGAACCATGTAGAGGACACCACCAAAACTGGCGGCAATCTTAGCGCTGTGTTCGGCAGTGAAATTAGGATAGGCAACCCCTACCGCCATGCCCAGGGCGACAATACCGAAGGTGAGGAAAAACAGGGTACTGGCAGAAAGAATCATCATGAACGTCGAGACCCCGAGAAAATAGTTGGTGATACTCACCAGCAGCTCGCCGAGAAAGAGGAGCGGTAGCAAGCCGACCCAGAATTTGCTCCACCACAGGCGGCGCAACGGCACGGGCGCGCTCTTGAGCACCCAGAAGGTTTTCCCTTCTAGACTGATGGCGGGAAAGACGAAGCGTACCGCGATCGCCGCCATAACGAACCCCGCCAGGGCGAGATTGAAGAAGGATACTACATTCTGCAGATAGAACGTTCTCAGCGCACTCCCGCCAATCGGTAAGACGCTAAAGTTATAGACATAGACCACGATCAGCGCCAGTAACATGAAGAGTTGTGACCACTGGCCGGTATCACGGAAGAAGATCTTTAAGTCTTTTGCCACCATCCCCCGCAGAGCGGAAGGGAAAAATCCCGCCAACCCCTGAACCGCCATATCCCACCACCGGTGCAGGCCCCGTCGTCGTTGCCCCTCCTGAGCTTTTGACCAGCCCAGCGGATAGAGGTGCGTTGCCAGAAAGGAGCCGGCGACCAGCAAGAAGAGGGCGGTACTCACCAGGAGCAGATAGTAGAATAAGGCATCGCCATCTGTGAGCCCGAGGAACGGTAAGATGATTTCCGTTGCCCACGTGCTCGGTAAGAAAGGCGAGGTCGGAGTCTGCATCGCTGCGACAAAAGCGAGGAAATCGGAGAAGGCTTCGGGGTTGACTAATTTCTCGGGCTGGAGGAGACGGAACAGGAGGTAGAAAAGACTGAGAAACAGAGTCGAAAACACTAACAGCATGTCTTTGCCGCGCTGCGCTGGCAAGGCATACGCCAGGATCAGCGTGGCGATCACCCCGAGGGCTGCTGGAATGACGAGGAAGGGAATAAAAGTGAGGAGAACCATCAAATAGTACGTCAACCCCCCGCCGTGTACGACCCCATAAGCGAGAAAAGCTGGCCCACTGAACAGCAGTACCATCCACGAGGAATCGACCAGGGTTTCAACAAATTTGGCGGCGAACAGGCGCGCGGGCGGCACGGGCGCGGGGATGAGCAACAATAAATCACGCGAGAGAAAGAACGTAGAAAGGCTCGTGATCACGTTGCTAAACAGTAAAATAGCAAAGAAAGTAAGGAACACCATGCTGAGCAGCTTCTGACTCAGCACCGGTCCCAGGTCAGGGATCGTGCGGAAGTAGTCGAGCGTGCGGTCGAAGAACCAAAAGATCCCGCACCAGAACAGCACGATCAGTGTGGACAAGATAAGGGTGCGAATCTGTCCCTCGCGACCCATCCGCCGCACTCCATTACGCGCAGCAAGGAAGCGGGGGACGAGAAGAAGTAGCCAGTTACCAGTTGTTGGTTGCCAGTTGTTAATTGAGAACTGCTTTGCCTTTTTTTCTGGCAACTGACAACTGACTCCTGGTAACTGTTTTCTGACTCCTGGTAACTGCTTTCTGCTCTCTGATAACTGATTACTGACTCCTGGCAACTTTTCCATATCAGGCTCGCAAGGCTTCAATGACTTCCAGCATGTCCGGTGCGGCCGTCAGTTTGAGGAAAATGTCTTCGAGCCGACCTTCGTTCGCGTGCTGCTGTAACTCATCGAGGGTGCCTAAGGCGATCAATTGACCGCCAAGGATGATACCGATCCGGTCGCAGAGCTCTTCGGCGACCTCAAGGCTGTGCGTAGACATAAAAACGGTCTTGCCTTTGAGTGAGAGTGAGCGCAGCAGTGCCTTAAACATGCGAGCGCCGATCGGGTCCATGCCGATCATGGGTTCATCAACGACCAGGATTTGCGGGTCATGGAGCAGCGCGGCGGCCACTACCAAGCGCTGCTTCATACCGTGCGAGTAGTTCTCCACCAATTCGTCGCCCCAGTCAGACAGGGCGAACAGTTCGAGAGACTCATCCACTCGCGACTGGCGTGTGGCGGCAGGAACCTGATACAACCCTGCGATAAAGTCGAGAAATTCGCGGCCTGAGATCTTCTCGTAGACAAAAGGCCGATCTGGAATAAAGGCGGAAATAGCTTTGGCCGCGAGCGGATTTTTCGCCAGATCATGGCCACCCAACACCACCCGGCCAGCCGTAGGCTTAAGCAAGCCCATCATCACCCGGATAGTGGTGGTTTTCCCGGCGCCGTTGGGACCGAGAAAGCCAAAGATTTCACCTTCGGCGATGTCCAGGCACAGGTCATTCACCGCCGTAAATGAGCCAAATCGTTTGGTCAGATGTTCGAGTTGAATCATGCGCTCCTCACAGAAAAGTGGCCAGTTGTCAGTTTCCAGTTGCCAGATCAGAAAGAAAAGGCAATGCTCGAATTCTATTCCTGATTTCAGCTGTCTTGCTGACAACTGGCTACTGGCTACTTCCTCCCTACTGAGACTTGACGATCTCCATTCCGATCTTGCCAATGACTTTCAGCAGCGCCAGATGCTCTTCAGGGCCGCCCTCAACAAACTTAATGTGAGTCGCGTCCGCTGGAAACTGATGAAAGACCGGATCTGCGGCCACCCACTGCCCCAGCCACACCTCGGACCAGGCATGATAGTAAAACGCCCCATCGAGATACACGACACCTGCGGCCACCCGCGCTGGGAGGCCAGCGGCCCGAGCCAGAGCGGTGAACAGCACGGCATGTTCGTTACAGTCCCCTCTTTTGCTTTCCAAAGCTTCCAGAGCAGTGGGCATACCGATCGTCGGTACCTTGTCGAGGGCTGTATAGGTCCAGTCGAGCAGCCGACGTGCTGCTTGCACGGCATCGTGTTCTCCACCCAGGATCTGCTGGGCTTGGGCAACCAGGCGAGGATGGGTGCTCTGTAAAAATGGCGTTGGCGCCAAGTCCGCCGCGAACTCGGGATTCGTCTGCGGTAGTGTGTAGGTCACCAAGGTCGAGAGGTCTTCGCTGGCTACAGTCAGAGTACCGTCTTGACGCTGCTGACGCGGAGGGAAAGAAAAGAGGGTAGGGTCGATCGGGCCTAAGAGTCGAAGCTGTAAGTGAGTCAGTGTCCGGGGATTCGGCAGCGTGCCGCTCACCGGGATGGCTGCCCACGTCACCAGATCGACTGGAGCAGTGTTCTGCCAGCCGTTGCCCAAGGCATCTTCGCGACTCTCGCGTAACAACACTAATCCCATTGTCGCTTCTTCTTTGACGACTTTGCCCTCCTGATCAATCCAGGCGTGAACGGTAGTGCCATTGAACTGTTCAGCGACCTTGGTCACGGTTTGTGTTTTTCCTTGCAGTGAGAGCGTCTCCGGGCCAATGGCGGTGACGCTAATGGTGTCGGGGCGGAGCGACAAGGGATTAAAAATGCTGAACTGACGCTCCTCTCCTGGCTGTAACACGGTATTGCGTAGAGCCATCTGCACCGTATCGGGCAGGTAAAGCGGCTCGCGCAAAGGAAAGGAAAAAGGCGAGCTTTCTCCACCCGTGGTAATCTCTCCACGCAACTCCTGGCCAGCCACGTCGCCGGTGACCTGAAAAACGGCGCCATTCGTCAGCAGGCGAAAAGAGAAATGAGTGAGGGCGTAATGCTGATCGGTGTTCGCGCGGATCTCGGTGTGCATCGTCTGAGTCGTTTGGAGCACGCGGAGCTGCATCTGCCAGTCCTCTTGCCATTGATAGCCGGTGTCTGTCGGGGTCACCCGACGCTGGAGATACCCAACCTTCTGATCCTGCTGGTAGATTCCCATCCACTCTTCTTGGGCGGTAATCGTGCCCGCAGGGGGAGGAGAGGGGGTAGAATGAGACTGCGGCATGGTGCGGCGGATGAGCAGCCCGACCATCACCAGCCAGAAGAGGACGATACTGAACATGAAGAACCGTTTCATTGCACACCCTTGCTCTGAGAGAGACCCTTCCGTACTGTGACATCGGCTGATAATACCAACTTCTTTAATGGCTGACTCATGACTGCCGATTCCTCGCCCGCTACGATCACGCCAACTCCACGTTTCCTTGCCGACCGCATGTTAGGTAAACTGGCGCGCTGGTTGCGCATCTTGGGATATGACACGGCTTACCTGCCCCAGCTTTCTCCTGTAGGAATCATGCGCGAAGGCAGAAGGCAGCAACGCCTGATCCTGACGCGTGATACTCGCCTCCTCCGCCGTAAAGACGCTCCGCCATTGATTTTTGTTCAGAGTGATCATTTCCGTGAACAACTCCAGCAAATTGTTGATACTCTTCAGCTTGAGCCTTTGCGAGCCCTGTTTACGCGTTGTGTTGACTGCAACCAGGCGTTGGTGGAGGTCACGAAAGACGAGGTCCGTGAGCAGGTGCCGGAGTACGTATGGCAAACCCAGAGCGAATTTCGCCGTTGTCCGGAGTGTCGCCGACTCTACTGGGGAGCGACTCATCGGGACCACGTGTTGGAGGAGTTACGGCGACTGGGACTGGTGGAAGAGGAAGAACGAGAACGTGGGGGGGCAGGCTAGAATTATGGCAGTTTACCCGCGAGTGTACGGGATTTCCGTTTTGGAGTGCGGGAGCCACGCTCCCGCTTTTCCCTGCGAAGCCGTGCTTCGCTCACCGTTGGTCCAAAGCATGGCTTTGGGCAATAAAGCGCAAGCATGGCTTGCGCACTCCATAATGCTTCTCCATACATGCAAGCGAAAACTGCTCTAGGCCCTGCCCAGCTGCCGCAACGCTTCATACAGGACGATGGCTGCGGCGTTGGCAAGATTAAGGCTGCGCACGTGGGTGCCCTGCATGGGAATGGTGTAGAGCGAATCGGCCAAAGCCGTGCGAATATGGTCTGGCAAACCGCGAGTCTCACTGCCAAAGATTAACAAATCATCATCAACGTAATGGACCTGAGTGTACGGCCGCATTGCTTTAGCGGAAAAAGCGAGAAGCCGACCGGGAGGGCGGCGAGCGAGAAAATCTTCCCAGTAGGGGTAGTAGCGCACGTCTACATACGGCCAATAATCCAGCCCGGCCCGTTTGAGGTACCGATCTTCGAGTGAGAAACCGAGCGGACCGACGAGATGAAAGCTGGTATTGGTAGCTGCACATAAGCGGGCGGTCGTGCCCGTGTTAGGCGGAATCTCAGGCTCGACAAAGACGATGTGCATACGAAGAGAGTTGTCAGTTGCCAGTGATCAGTTGCCAGTGTTTCCTTTCTTGCTGACAACTGACAACTGGCTACTGGCAACTTTTTCCTGGCTGCCGGTAGGAATAGTATAGGTAGCGTTCCCAAGGCGGAGCAGAAATGCTCCAGTTGCCGTATCTTCCTGGACATCCGTGGCGAGCTGATAGTACGCTGGACGTGAGAAGCGTGCGGGGTGTTCCCGGCCTTTCACCAAACAGTAGAGCACGTTCTCCGCACCGATGGAGAGAGTTGTGGGATCGAGCAACTCTTCACTCTCGTCGTTGAGCCGCAGGAGCAATCCCTGCTCAGTGTCACCGGTCACGCGCGTTACCACATAAGGCGCGTCGTCGATTTCGACCGCGACCTTGTCCCAACCGATGGCGATTTCGTAAGTGCCTGCTGGAGTTTTGCGTAAGTGCTGGCTGAATAAAGTGTTAATCCGACGATTGTGAATCCGCTCATCATTGGCGTACCACCAACCATCCTTACCGAAGCTGATCTTCCGAGTTGGGTCGATTGCCCAAAAACCGGCTTTTGGCATACGCCTCAATTCGCGCGTCTGGCGCTCTCAATAATTAGTGTCACTGGTCCGTCATTGACCAAATGTACCGCCATAGTTGCTTGAAAGCGGCCAGTCGCGACCGGGACCTGCTTTTGTCTTAACACTGCTACGAAATATTCGTACAGCGGGAGAGCTTTGTCCACTCCGGCGGCGGCGGTAAACGAAGGCCGGCGTCCCTTGCGGCAGTCGCCATAAAGGGTGAACTGCGAGACCACCAGGAGCGAGCCGTTCACCTCCTGCACGGAGTAAGCGAATTTGCCAGCCTCATCCGGGAAAATGCGCAAGCCGAGAATTTTCTCGCTCAAGTAATCCGCGTCGCTCTGTGCGTCGTCTGGTGCGATGCCTAAGAGTACAACCAAGCCCGTACCGATCCGACCCGTACATTCGCCATTGGCATGAACGCTGGCTTCGCTGACTCGTTGAAT
>JACQEL010000497.1 GCA_016200595.1 Deltaproteobacteria bacterium | reverse complement strand
TTAGCGGCTTTGGAGATATCGCCCGGTGATGACGACTGAGACTCGGCGCTTAGCCGCCATCATGTTCACCGACATGGTGGGCTTCAGCCGCCAGATGGGCAGTAACGAAGCCCGCATGTTGCGCCTGCTCGACGTGCATAATCACCTCATCCAGCAAGCAGTGGCGGAGCATCACGGCACGGTCATCAAAACCGTGGGCGATGCCTTCTTGGTCGATTTCCCCTCGGTGGTCCATGCCGTGCAGTGCGCCCAACAGATCCAAGGCCAGTTCCGGGCCCATAATACCGAGAAGCCTGCGGACGAACAGATTCACGTCCGCATTGGTATTCATCTGGGCGATGTCGTGCAACGAGACGGGGATGTGTTTGGGGACGGGGTCAACATCGCGTCTCGGCTCCAAACGTTGGCCGAGCCTGACATGATCTGCCTCTCAGACGTGGTCTATCGGGATGTGACCAAGAAACTAGACTTGGGCACGGTGGTGTCGTTGGGCCGCCCGCAGCTGAAGAACATTGTCGAGCGATTCCAAGTCTATGCTTTATTGCTCCAGCCAGCGAAAGGACTGTGGCAGACCTTACAGATACCACGGCTGAAGCTCTCTCGTAGGGTGGGTACTACCCACCTGATTGGGCTGGTGGCGGTGCTTGGGCTCGTCGCCGGTACGGTCGTCGCCCTCCGCTCTTCTGCCTGGTTTTCCCCCAATCCCCAACCCCTAACACCTGGCACCCAGGGACTGGCGTTGCCTGACAAACCCTCCATAGTCGTGCTGCCCTTCGTCAACATGAGCGAAGACCACAACCAAGAATACTTCAGTGACGGCATGACTGAGGATCTTATTACAGACCTCTCGAAAGTTTCGGGACTCTTTGTCATCGCTCGTAACTCCGCTTTCACATACAAGGGCAAGGCACTCAAGGTCGAAGCTGTCGGCCGGGAGCTAGGCGTGCGATATGTATTAGAGGGCAGCGTCCGCAAAGTAGATGATAAAGTACGCATCACTGCACAGTTGGTGGATGCTACGACAGGGGATCACTTATGGGCCGAGCGTTATGACCGACCGTTGAAAGACATCTTTACCCTGCAAGATGAGATCCGGCAAAAAATCACGATGGCTCTGAGGGTGAAATTAACCCAGGAAGAGCAAGAGCGATTTAAGAGCGCCCCCACTGATAATTTGGAAGCCTACGATTATTTTTTACAGGGGCTAAACCGTTATCAGCACCTCACGAAAGAGGCGAATGTTCAGGCGCGGCAAATGTTCGAGAAGGCGATTGAATTGGACCCACAATATGCAGCAGCGTATGCTGAGCTAGGGTGGACCTACGTATCCGAGTGGTTTGCTCAATGGAGCCAGGATCCCCAAGCCCCGGAGCAGGCATTTGCTCTGGCGCAAAAAGCTGCTGCTCTAGATGACGCTTCACCACGGGCTCACATGCTCTTAGGGTGGTTCTCTTTGTTCAAAAAGCAATACGAGCAAGCCATTGCTGAAGTAGGACGCGCCATCGCCCTCGATCCCAACCTGGCAGTGGCCTATGCTCGAATGGGGTTCATTCTGAACTTTGCTGGACGGCCACAGGAAGCCATCGGGTTTGTCGAGAAAGCGCTACGCCTCGATCCTATTTCTCCATTTTTTGCCTTGTCGGCTTTAGGCCAGGCGTATCGTTTGCTGGGGCGGTACGAGGAGGCGATAGCAACCTTCAAGAGAGTCCTCGCCCTCAATCCCGATCTTTGGATTGCCCACGCCCAACTCACCCTTTGCTACAGTGAGTTAGGGCGGGAAGAGGAGGCGCGCACGCAGGCGGCAGAACTTCTGAGAGTGAGCCCTCATTTCTCTGTGGAAGTGATGAAGCAGAGACTGCCCGTTCAGGACCCGGTAGAGTTTGAACGTTACCTTGCCGCCTTGCGCAAGGCGGGGCTGAAATAAAGCTGTCCAGTAGTCAGCCACCGCAACAAGATTACTAGCGAAACCACCCTACGTTCTCTCTGCGACGAGGAGTGACACCTGCGGTTCCTCTACACCGGCCAGAATGAGAAAACCTTCCGCTAGAAGGATGTCCAAGCTTTTCTCCGCAACTCTATTGGCAAGCTCCTCTCGCTCTTCTTCCGTAAGCGTTGCCGGTAGTGAAATCCAGATATGCGCGTCCTCATCTTCATAGCGGACGAAAGAAATCTCCAGTCCGGCGTTTGGGCACAGGTCACGAATGAAGAGGCTCAAAGCAGTTACTGCCGCATCGAGTCTGCCTCGATAATCAGTCTGTATCTGTGGTGTCTGAGCCATTGGGGCCCTCCTCGGCGGCTGCTATAAACTCTCGTGCCCAACGGACAGCTTGGGTCGCCTGTTTCTGGCTGACACCTTTCAACCGGTAGTCAGCGTCTAGCCGGAGTTGAAGAGTGCGGTTGAAATACGGTCCAAGCGGCGCAGGGTAGCGCTTCCGCCGTCTGATCAGTTCATTGACAAAAGACGCCTGCAGGGCAGGATGACTCTACTCCGAGCGCCGGATTCCTACCCGCGCCAGAGCAGCCTGCGCTGCCCAGAACATTGCGTAGTACGCTCGGCTGGTAGCAGAGTGAGGGAGTTTTCTCTCCAAGCAGGCCTGTGCTGCCTCTAAACCAAGATGCATGAGGTTGGTACACTCGGGGTAGCGTGCGCTGTGCGCACGTCTTCCCTGTACGCCGCTATTTTCGTGCGCATAGCGCACGCTACGGCATGCAGGCTCAGATGCATGAGTGTATGAATCTCTTGCCGTTCGGTTTAGAGCTTCCCGGGCACGATCTAAGGACATGGGGCAGTTCTATAGTCTTCTTGCGGCCAATGGAAGATTGACACTCGTCGGAGCCAGCAGTAGCTTTCCCTGGGTCAGGAGCGGCGTCATCGAGAGCCACTATGGAATCTTCCCGTATCGAGCGGAAACTCACTACCATCCTCCACGCCGATGTCCATGGCTACAGCCGCCTCATGGGCGTGGATGAGGTGGCTACGCTGCGTACCCTCACTGCTTACCGTAGGGTCACAGACAGTCTCATCAGTCGTGCTGCCCTTCGTCAACATGAGCGAAGACCACAACCAAGAATACTTCAGTGACGGCATCACTGAAGCTCTCACCTCTGATCTCTCCAAAATCTCCAGTCTCTTCGTCATTGCCCGCAATTCCGCCTTCACCTACAAGGGTAAGGCC
>JACQEL010000496.1 GCA_016200595.1 Deltaproteobacteria bacterium | reverse complement strand
CTGGCAAGTGGCGAAACGTGACCCCAAATCGGCCGGGGTGCGAGTCTTCGCCGGCAGCGGCTCTCCGGGCTTGAGCATTTTGATGCCGACCGGGAACGTGGCCGGCCGGACATAGGTTTCAATCATCTCAGCAATTGCCTTAGGATCCATAGTATTCTCCAAACAGTGAGTGATAATGTACGAATGACGAACAGGTAATCTGTCTCGGCTTCACTCTTTCCCCATTTCGCCGGCACCATAAGCCCAAAGCCCAAGAGGGTCAAGGTCAGAACTCTTCCACCTCCAAGGGGAGCCGCTCGCCTCAATCCCCAATTTACTCCTAATGGAAGGGGAAATTTACTATATTGTATCGCTCCACAATCCGTGCCTATAAGCAATACATATAAGGTTCTTTCAGCTGTGGTCTGGTTTTTTCTCGAGTGTCAACTGTGAAGGGGGATCGTTCGAAGGAGGACTCCCATGTCGTTCCTGAATCGCTTGCTGGCAGGAATCAAGTCTCTACTAGTAGGGATGGCTACCGGAATCAAGTCGTTACTAATGGGGTTGGCTGCAGGGGTAAAATGGGTCTGGGTCCCCCTAACTGTCCTCCTGGTGCTTGGTGTCGGAGTCTACGGCCTGCTTACCCATCCGCCGGTCGTGGGGATCGAGCCAGGAGAGATTGGCATACGGGTCAACCGTTTGACGGGTGGCTTCACTGAAGTCCATGAAGGAACCATTCTCCGTATTCCCGGAATCCAACGCCTGCGTCTGTATTCCTTACGCGATCAAGTCTACCGACCGACACGCAGCAGCAAAGCAACTGGGGAAGCACCCTTCCAATCAATAGAAGGACTGTCCTTGGGTGTAGACCTCACCATTCGCTATGCCCTCGACCCCGACCGGATCACTTTCCTCGCCCAGAGCCTTCCTGAAGACCTTAACCGAGAAATTGTCGAACCGCTGGTTGAGGGGGTTATCTACCGGATTTTCTCGCAACACACCGTGCGCGAAATCTTTTCCACCCAGCGGCAGCAGATCCAGAAAAGCATCGAAACTGAACTTAAACCGTTGCTGGCCGCAGACGGAGTGCTGCTGAAAGCGGTCTTTGTCGGTAATATCGACTTACCGCGCGATTACCGGGCCGGTCTCGAGCAACTGCTTGCCGAGGAGCTGAATACCGAGCGCATGCGCTACACACTGGAACTGAAAGATAAACAGGTTAAGGAGAGCGAACTTGTAGCTGAAGCCGACAAAGTCCGACGGGAGAAAGCTGCGGAAGCGGCTGGCAATGAACAGATTATCGCCGCTAAAGCCCAGGCCGAGGCGATGAAGCACGTATTACCGTTCAAGGAAAAACAGATTGAACAGCACCAGCTTGAAGCCGAAGCCGACAAGGTCACCCGGCTCAAGGGGGCCGAAGCCACCGCCGAGGCCCGCCGGATTGAAGCTGCTGGCGAAGCGGACTCTCGCCGCAAGCTGGCTGAAGCGGAAGCCTATCGGGTGGAAGTGGTAGGCAAGGCCTCCAGTGAGCAGCTTGCCCGTGATGGGGCGCTCATTTCCCAAAATCCTCTGCTAATCCAGAAAACCCTCGCCGATAAGCTGTCCGACAAAATTTCGGTGATTATCGCCGCGCCCCCAGCGAGCGGTGGGTTCATCGCCTCGGGCCTACTCGGTGCAGGAATACCGGCGGCTGGACGTTCAGGACCGCCGGCCTACTCAGGGGCCAGGCCCATTTCTACTTCCGAAGAGTCAGATGAGTAAGCCGTGCTCGCTGCGTTGGTCCTCGTTGCCATTGTTACCCAAGATCAGACCCCACTGCGCGCCGCCCCCCGCGAGAGCGCCCTGCAACAAACCGTGCTTTGGCAAGGCGATACCCTCGAGGTGCGCGGCGAACAGTTGGACTATGTCGAAGTCTACGACCACCGGCGCGAACGTGCGGGCTACGTCCAGACGTGGCGCGTACGCCCCTACCCGTTAGACCCCTCCAGTGCGCCTGAACTCTTAGCAGTCGTGCGCTTCTTGCGCGACAGTCCAGGGATGGAAGCCCTGGGTATCGGCTACGTAGCGCTTTTCCTCAAAGCCGCCCCAGCCGAAGCCATCGGCGCTGAAATATTCGATACCCTGGGCACGATGGCGGAACGGCTGGCTCGGCGGGCCTCTGCGCGTCGGAACAAACCAGGAGACGAAGTGCTGGCAGCCCATCTGGAGGTAACAGCCGGCTACGGCGTCCAGATCCGCGGTTTCGAGAAGGAAGGGCGGGTCCAATTTTGTTACGAAGGCGATGCCTTTAGGCGAGTGCTGGCCTTTCCTAGTACCGAAGAACAGCACGCCCGCGCGGCCTTGGCGTTGACCCGGCCAGAGTGCGTGAGTCCAGATGTGGGGCCGGTCCAACGCTACGAACTCGATCTTTGGCGAGCCGAAGTCTTAGATCGTGTGGCGGTGGATAGACTGCCCGGATACCTCGGCAATCGTATCCGGCTACGACGTGCCGGAGTGTGGGCGAGCCTCGCCTTTCATCGAACGCGTCGTGGGGACTCCCCTCAGGAGGCGGCGACCCGCGCCCTCCAAGAGCTCGCCGGAGTGAATAAGGCCGAACTCGCAGAAGACGACAGAACTGCGTATACCGAGGCTGCAGTACGGGTAGGAACTTCCCGCTGGGCGGCGGAAGGCACCGCTTTGGCGCTGGCCGTCCAGCCACTGGATACGTGGCGGGAGTTGTGGATCTTTCGCAAAGGTGACGTTGGTTGGACCGTAGACGTATTAGCTCCGGGCGCAAACGGCCCGGACTTGGGATACCTCGACTTTGCCGGCTGGGTCCCTGACGGCACGCGCATGCTCGCAGCCCGCGAGGCCCGCACGGACGGCAAATTCAAGCGTAGCTTCGAGATTATTCGCTTGGATACATTAGAGGTAGAGAAACAAGCAGAAAGCCCGGAGGCACTTACGCCGTTCTACCGCTGGCAAGATCCGGAGTGGAAGCGGCAGACACTAGCGATTCGCTGATACTTATAGCGGTTTGCACTTGCATGCATCCTGGGAGCGCGCCCATCTTGGGCGCTTTTCGGGCGGGCGGGACGCCCGCGCTCCCAGCAGGGGAGAACACAGCAGCGGTAGCCCGGATGAAATCCGGGATTCCCCGTTCACCCCTCCCCGATTCCGCGGAGCCTGTCCTGAGCGCAGTCGAAGGGCTCCATCCAGGCTACACCCAGCACGACCGATTTGTTCATGAGCAGCCGGAGCACCGCGGAGGCGCAGAATCTCGCCCTACGAGCGGCTAAGCATGAGATTCTTCGGCCTGCAGCCTCAGAATGACACTCCCGTGGCGTTTCACTCGGAAAAGAGGGGAACGAAACTGCACCACTACCAACTAATTCGCGTCCCCCATTTCAGTAGAGTACCTGTCCATCCCGCAGCTTATGGATTTCAGTTTCAGACAGCCCCAGGATGTCGCGCAGCACAGACTCAGTATGTTGCCCGCGCACGGGTGCAGCCGCACGCACCTCACAAGGAGTCCCTGACATATGCCAGGGGATACCCGCATGAATGCGCTTACCGACCTCAGGATGCTCTTTTTGCACCAAGTATCCCCGAGCGGTAAGATGCGGATTCGTCGCCATATCTTTGTTGCTCAGAGACGGAAAGGCTGCCACTCCTCCCTTTTGTAAAGCCTCGGTCACCTCCCAACGATCACGTTCCTTGGTCCACGCAGTAATAATTTCTTCCAGAGCATCTTCGTTCGCTTTGCGAGTCACTACATTAGCGAAGCGTTTGTCAGTCGCCAGCTCAGGCTTGCCTATGGCTTTACACAAAGATTGCCACTCCGCTTCCGTGCCGCAGGCAATGGTAACCCACTTGTCATCATCGCCTTTACACTTGAAACACCCGTGTGGCGCCATCCAACGGTCGCGATTGCCATCGCGTTCAGGTTGTGTCTTGTTCATGGCGTAGTCCAACAGCCCTTCCGGCATCAGCACTAATAAAGCTTCCCATAGCGCCAAATCGACATGCACGCCTTTGCCAGTCCGCTGCCGGTAAGCGAGTGCGGCCAGTGCCGCAAAGGCGCCGAAAATTCCGGCATTCGGGTCTCCATACGATATGCCAACTTCCGCTGGACCGAGGCCACGATACCCCGTGAGCGATGAGATCCCGGCCAGCGGTACCGAGGCCGGGCCGTAGCCCATATATTGTCGCTCTGGCCCGGTTTGTCCGTAGCCGCAGATGGAAATCATGATGAGGTCCGGCTTGACCTGCCTGAGGGTTTCGTAGCCCAAGCCCATACGGTCGATCGCGCCAGCAGAGAAGTTCTGCACGACGATATCACTCTTCGCGACCAACTTTTTCGCGATCTCCACTCCTTCAGGCCGGCCTAAGTCAAGTTGCAGGCTCTTCTTGCCTTGATTGTACTGGTTGAAATACCCTGCGCGGTTCGGTCCGGGAATATCATCAGCAAACGACGGAATTGCCCGACTCACACAGGTCCGCTTTTGGCTCTCGATGCGAATCACCTCCGCGCCGAGATGCGCCATCTGCAGCGTACAGTACGGACCGGCCCACGCCCAGGTGAAGTCGGTAACGCGGATGCCATCTAACGGTCGTTGTGCCATATCCTTTCCCTCGTTTTCAGTTAAAGTCGGGCAGCGTAAAAAAAGGGGAAATGGGGAAAAGGAAAACGAAAAAACAGGGGTCTGAAAGTTCCTTTTTGGTCGTCCCCTTTCACCTTTTGCCCTTTTCCCCTTTTCCCCTCTCTTACTTAAATCACTCCTTGTTCCCGTAAACTCTTCAACTCCGCCTGCGACACGCCCAGCCGTCCGTACACCTCAGCATTATGTTGCCCGAGCGTCGGCGCAGGTCGATGGATCGCCCACCCGGCTTCAGACACCTTAAACGGCGCCCCCGGATAGGTGAGCGTACCAGCCACTTGATGACTGATCTGGGTGAAAAATTCGCGCGTCTTGAGATGCGCGGAGGTCAGCAGATCCGCCATAGTATTAACCGGCGCAAAACAAATCCGGCGCTCTTGCGCGGCTTTGTACAGATCCGCTACTTTCCAGTTTGCTGCCCATTCTTGCAGGAAGGGGAAGAGGGCATCATAGTTCAGGCCTCTGGTCACGCGATCTTTGAAGATCTCTAGCGAGGCCCACTCGGGATTGCCCATGAGTTCAACTAGCCTTTGCCACTGATCCTCTTCAACATTGATGACGAAAATCTTGCCGTCCTGGCAATCAAGCATACACCAGGGGAAGATCGAGCGCCGTCCCAGGCGAGAGGTTTCTCGTCCACCATAGGAGTAATGCATAAAATTCATCTCCAGGATCGCGGCGATGCATTCCTGGATCGACACATCGACGTGCTGCCCCTCCCCGGTCAAGCACTTGTGGTAGTAAGCGGCGAGCGTCGCTACCCCCCCATGCACCCCTCCCTGGAAGTCGACCTGATGGCCAAAGGCTTTGAGCGGCGGGAGTTCAGGATAATCTGATGCGCCCGGACTAATGAACGCCCAGCCTCCAGCGTTCGTGCCAGTGAGCTCATAAGCGTTGTAGTCACGATACGGCCCTGAGCAGCCGAAATAGGAGACCGTAGTGACGATCAGGCCGGGGTTGAGGCGCTGCAATCGTTCCCACTCGAGTCCGAGGCTGGACATGTCCTTGGGATGGTAGTTGTGGACGAGAATGTCGGCCTGAGCACAGAGGCCGTGTAACAGGCCCTGCCCTTTGGCCTCGCGTAAATTAAGAGTCACACCAAGTTTGTTCGTATTAAGGTACAGAAACAGGCCACTTTTTTCTGGGTGCGGTGTATCGCCGGGAAACGGACCGCGCTGACGCGAGAGGTCTCCCTCGGGCGCCTCGACCTTAATCACCTCTGCTCCAAAGTCCGCCAGCAGTTTGCCAAGGTATGGAGCAGAGACCAGGTTGCCGCACTCAACGACTTTGACCCCGCTGAGTAATTGTTCCGCCATCACGCTTCTCCGTCACTTAATTGCGATGGGATTCACCGGTGAACCAGCGCCGCCCACAACTTTGAGGGGCGCGCCCTGGATAGATCGGGTCTCCACCGGGCCACGCGACTGGAGCCCCGAGCGTAAAGACCTTCCCTTGTCTCACCGCGCGAACCCCACGCAACACTTCTACACTGGTGAGAAAGTTGAGCGCGCCAATCTCATCCTCAGCGCCCCAGCGCCCCCAATTTTTCGGCGCATCTTTCAAGAGTTCGGTAAATGATTTCGCAGCCACGACAGTCTCGCCTCCTTGTCTTGGCGTGTGGGTCTCAGAGCATCTCCGACTGCCTATTTCAGCAACGCCACACCCTGAATATCCCTGGCGTGTAGCACTTGTGAAGGACCTGAGCAAGCTGAGGCCGAGGCTATGGCCACCCTCGCCACCGAATAAGGATTCGCCCTGTGGGCAGAGCTACTAACCCTCGTACCTGCAGAGCGCTTTTCTGAAGCTGAGAGCTATCGACTCAAGGGAGATTTGTATCACTACTCGTCCTGCGTCACCCGCAGAACTTCAGCTACAGTAGTAGTACCTTCGCGTACTGTGCGCCAGCCGTCTTCACGCAAGGTGCGCATGCCTTGGCTGACGGCACAGTTCTTAATCAGGTCAGCTGACGAACGCTTGAGGATCAGCTGCCGCACGCCCTCGTTCACCGACATCAGCTCAAAAATACCGCTACGGCCACGATACCCCGTCATAGCGCACTCATCGCACCCCTGGGCTTCGTATGCGGCAGTGGGAATCCCCCCTCCACCATTCGTCGATTTGCCGTTTCCTCCCGGGTGGAGACCGACCTCCACGGGACGTCGACAGTGACGACACAAGGTACGTACCAAACGCTGCGCCATGATGCCCAGTAACGACGAGGCGAGGAGATAGTCCTCCACCCCCATCTCCAGCAAACGAGATACCGCACCAGCAGCGTCATTAGTGTGGAGCGTAGAGAACACTAAGTGACCAGTGAGTGCAGCCTGGACGGCGATTTCCGCAGTCTCATAGTCACGGATCTCACCAACCATGATCACATCCGGGTCCTGACGCACAATCGACCGTAGCCCATTGGCAAAGGTGAGACCGATCTGCGGCTTGACATGGATCTGATTCACGCCGCCCAACTGATATTCGACCGGGTCTTCGATCGTGATGATTTTCTTATCCGGCGAATTAATCTTATCGAGCGCACCGTACAGCGTGGTGGTTTTGCCGCTGCCGGTCGGCCCGGTTACCAGAATCATGCCGTAGGGTCGATTGATCAATTGATCGAACACCACCAGCGTATCAGTCGGGAAGCCGAGCGAATCCAACGTGACCGAAATACTGGAGCGATCGAGAATACGGAGCACCACGCTTTCGCCGTACAGCGTGGGCAAAGACGATACCCGCAAATCAATCTCACGGCCCAACATCCGCAGCTTAATACGGCCGTCTTGCGGGAGGCGGCGCTCGGCAATGTTGAGTTTCGCCATCAGTTTCACCCGCGAGATCAGCGCCGCCTGAAGTTTACGGGGTGGCGCCTCCACATCGTGCAAGATGCCGTCGATGCGATAGCGGATACGCAACTCTTTCTCAAAGGGTTCGATGTGAATATCCGAAGCACGCTGCTCTAAGGCACGCGCGATCAACGCGTTGACCAGTCGGATGACCGGCGCTTCGCTGGCGAGATCACGCAAATGCTCGACATCTTCTTGATCTTCCTCAAGGTACTCGATTTCCCCAACATCCTCCCCTACCGGGCGGTCTCCGGTCACGCCATCAGCATAATAGGTACTGAGCGCCTCCAGGATGTCACGCTCGCGGGCCAGGCGGAGGACGAGAGGACACCTGGTAGCCTTTTCCACTGCTTCAATGACGCCCAGATCCCCAGGATCTGCCATGGCGACCAGTAACTGTCCATCTTGCAGGGCTAGCGGACACAGGCGCGCTTGGCGGAAGAACCCCGGGTTAATAGTGGCCAGGGCCGGCGGTTCCTTAGGAAAATCACGCGCATGGACGATCGGCGTCTGGTAATAGTCAGCCAGGAGTTGCAATAAGTCGTCCTCCGACAGGAAGCCTAACTCGACCAGCAGCCGTTCCAGAGCCTCGCCACGTTCCAACTGGACCCGCTGGACTTTACGGAGGTCGTCGGTCGAGACTTTACCAGTACCAAGTAGTAGACTTTGAGACAAAACCCCTGGATGAATTTTGTAAGTGCTTGTCAGACCATGAGATATGCTCAGTGCGGTCAGAGTTTTGTCTCGTAATCCTTAGTGAATCAACGCACCAAGCCTCTCCCAGCGGACCCAGCGATCCTCGCCATCCCACGACCAATAGATGAGAAATGCCTTCCCTTTCACATCGTCAAGGTCAACAAAGCCCCAAAACCGACTATCGTGACTCCGGTCGCGATTATCTCCCATGACGAACAATTTGTGCGGTGGGACGGTGACCGGACCGAAGTTGTCACGCAAACCGGGAATTTCTCCGTCATTATCCGCAAACGTCGCCTGCGGAACCACGAGTTTGGCGTTATTCACATAGACTTGCTTGTGGCGGATTTCGACCGTATCCCCCCCCACGGCGATCACCCGCTTGATGAAGTCCTTGGTACGATCCCGCGGATAGATAAAAACAATGACATCCCCCTCGTGCGGCTGTCCCCACTGCACCATGACCTTCTCGAACGGATAGGGGAGGCGCAAACCATAGAGGAATTTATTGACCAAAATATGGTCGCCGATCTGCAAGGTCGGCAGCATTGAGCCTGAGGGAATTTTAAAGGCCTGTACAATAAAGCTGCGAATGAAGAGCGCCAGCAGCAGCGCGACAACTAACGCTTCGGCATATTCGCGCGCAACCGACTTCGGCTTGCTCTTCGTTTGCAACACGAATTGATCCTTGGTCTGCAAAGAGGACCGCGCCAATCCTGGAGCCTCTTCCGCTTGAGTCTTATCTCTAGCCATATCTGCTTCGCACCGGCCATGTCGCGCCACCTACGCATCTTTCACTCGCAGGAGCGCCAGAAACGCTTCCTGCGGAATCTCGACGCGTCCGACTTGCTTCATGCGCCGCTTTCCCTCTTTTTGTTTTTCTAGCAGTTTTCGTTTGCGGGTAATATCCCCACCGTAGCATTTGGACGTGACGTTCTTGCGCAGCGGCTTGACCGTCTCCCGGGCAATAATCTTACCGCCAATCGCCGCTTGCACCGCGACCTCAAACATTTGTCGGGGAATGAGTTCCCGCATTTTCTGCACTAACTCTCGCCCGCGGGTATAGGCCTGCTCTTGGTGGACGATTAAGGACAGGGCATCAACCAGTTCTCCATTAATGCGAATGTCGAGTTTGACTAGATCGGCGCGCCGCTGATCAAGCAACTCATAATCGAACGAGGCATAGCCACGGCTGACCGATTTGAGGCGATCGTAGAAGTCGATCACCACTTCGTTCAAGGGCATCTCGTACAGCAACAAGGCGCGGTTCGTGCCAGGATATTTAATTTCGCGTTGTACCCCGCGCCGTTCCTGACACAGCTGCAAAACGTTTCCTAAGAACTCAATCGGCACATGGATAGTCGCCAGAATGAACGGCTCCTCAATGTGGTCAATCTCCTGCACCGGCGGAGCAAGGCGGGATTATCGACTAACAAAGACTCTCCAGTGGTAGTGACCACCCGATACTCAACCGTAGGCGTCGTGGTAATGAGAGCCAACCCGAACTCTCGCTCCAAGCGTTCCTGCACGATTTCCATGTGCAGCAGGCCGAGGAAGCCACAGCGAAAGCCAAACCCAAGAGCAAGAGAACTTTCCTTCTCATAGGTGAACGACGCGTCGTTGAGGCGCAGCTTCTCAACTGCATCCCGCAGGGCATCGTACTGGTTAGTCTCCACCGGATAGAGGCCGCTGAAGACCATCGGCTTTACCGCCTTAAATCCGGGGAACGCCTCTGTCGTCGGGCGCTCAGGATCAGTCAGCGTATCGCCAATCCGCGCTTCAGTGACATCTTTGATGCCGGCCATCACAAAGCCGACCTCGCCTGGCCCAAGGGATTCGACCGTCAGAGGCCGAGGCGCAAAGACCCCGAGACGTGACACCTCGTAGACTTTCCCGCTCGACATGAGTTGCAGACGCATTCCCAGTCGCAGCATTCCGTCAAACACCCGCACCAAAATGACCGCGCCCTGATACGGATCAAACCAACTATCGAAGAGCAAAGCCTTGAGCGGGGCTTGCGCCTCACCTTGCGGTGGCGGAACGGTGTGAAGGATTCCCTCCAGCACCTCCAGGATCCCCCGCCCTTCCTTGGCGCTGGCCAGGATGGCCTCGCTGCCATCGAGACCAATGACTTCTTCGATTTCCTTGCGCACCCGCTCAGGGTCCGCGCTGGGCAGATCGATTTTGTTGATCACCGGCAGGAGTTCCAGCCGATGGTCCAAAGCGAGATAGGTATTCGCCAGCGTCTGCGCCTCAACTCCCTGAGTCGCATCGATGACGAGAATCGCGCCCTCACAAGCCGAGAGGCTGCGCGACACCTCATAAGAAAAATCTACGTGTCCAGGCGTATCGATGAGATTGAGGATGTACACTTGCCCATCGCGAGCCTGGTAGCGCAGCCGGACCGTGCGCGCCTTGATCGTGATACCCCGTTCCTGTTCGAGATCCATCGTATCGAGGAACTGGGCGCCAGTCTCTCGTTCACTGATGGAACCGGTATACGACAGCAACTTGTCGGCCAGGGTCGATTTCCCGTGGTCGATGTGGGCGATGATGCTGAAGTTACGGATGTGGCTGGTGTCGATCATTCCGGGTGCGAAAATATGCGACTGTCTGTCGCAGTCCGTTCTCTAACTCCACTACGGGACACCAGCCCAGCACATGTGCGGCGCGGCTCCAGGTGAGGACACTGCGACGTTGTTCTCCGGGTTTGGCAGGTCCATGTACTGCAAGAGCAGAGGAGCCAGTGAGATCATGGAGAAGCGTAAACAATTGATTGACTGTGGTTTCACTACCGGTCCCAATGTTGAGTGGCCCGGTGTACTCTACCGGCAGAGCCGCCAGGTTCGCCTGGGCGACATCTCCAACAAATACATAATCGCGGGTCTGGTTCCCATCACCGTTAATCACCGGCTGTTCACCCGCTAACAAACGTTGGGTAAAAATCGCCACTACTCCAGCCTCGCCATGAGGATCCTGGCGTGGGCCGTACACATTGGCATAGCGCAAGGCAATGGAGGGAAGACCGTATTCCATCCTATAGAAATGGAGGTAATGCTCTCCCGCCCGTTTACTCACCCCATAAGGACACAGCGGACGAGTGGGATGTTCCTCCTCCGCAGGAAAAGCTTCCTGCTCGCCATAGACCGTGCCACCGGAAGACGCGAAAATGAATTTCTTGACGTGTGCCGCACGTGCACCTTCAAGGACGTTGAGCATCCCCAAAATATTCACGCGCGCATCGTAGAGCGGATCAGCCACCGAACGGCGGACATCCATCTGCGCGGCGTGATGGCTGACGACTTCGATTTTTTCCTGGACAATGAATTGGCGGACAGCAAGGTCCTGAATATCAGCTTCGACGAAACGTGCGTGCGCAGGCACGTTTTCTCGTTTCCCGGTCGAGAGATTATCAACGACGAGCACCTCGTGACCAGCTTGTAGGTACGCATCGACGACGTGAGAGCCAATGAAACCAGCTCCGCCAGTGACCAGTATCCGCATCACTGCCTCCCCTGGCGGGGAGCATAACGCAGGCGGAACCGAGCCGAGCCGGAGAAGGCAGCTTCCCTACCCTTGCTCAAGTGCGGAGATTTTTCGCGGTCCTCGGTATCGCCGGGTCGATCACTGGTTCATCCAGTCGTCTCGTCGCCGGAATCGGCGGTAACGCCAGCCTT
>JACQEL010000495.1 GCA_016200595.1 Deltaproteobacteria bacterium | reverse complement strand
GGTTCGCTGATGCTGGGGTACATCGCCTCATGACCTTCGCGCCGGGCTTTCTCCCACGCTCGCGCTATGACACTGACCTCTATCCGCAGATGGAGCGGTTTGCTGAGGAGGTCATTGCGAAGGGGTAAGGCCGGCTGCCCCCTCACCCTTTCCCACAAGAGGAGAGGGTACCCGTATTTGCATGAACAGAGACATGACTGACCATAACAGCGACAACCTACGCGTAGGAGTAGTCGGAGTCGGCTACCTGGGTCGTTTCCACGCCCAGAAATACGCCGCTCAGCCGGATGTCACATTGGTCGCTGTGGCGGATACAGATTCCGCTCGCGCCGCAGAGGTCGCGGCTGAATGCCACACGCAGGCAGCCACAGATTATCATGACCTCTTCGATCAAGTGGATTGTGTCAGCATCGCCGTTCCGACGCAGCTTCATCATGCGGTTGCGCAAGATTTCCTCACTCGCGGTATCGATGTGCTGGTCGAGAAACCCCTCACCGCTACCGCGGCCGAAGGGAAGGAGTTGGTCGAGATCGCGGCACGTCATAAATGTATTCTCCAGGTCGGACACTTAGAGCGATTTAACCCGGCCTTGCGGTCGCTTACTGGCATCCTTACCGCTCCCCGCTTCATCGAGTGCCAGCGAGTGGCGCCATTCGTGGAGCGCGGGACGGACGTGGACGTCGTCCGTGACCTGATGATTCATGACCTCGATGTCATCCTGAGTTTAGTGCGGTCACCGGTGACCTCGATGGAAGCTTTTGGCGTCCCCGTGCTGACGACGGAGCCAGACATCGCCAATGCGCGGCTGCGCTTTGCTTCGGGCTGTATTGCCAATATCACTGCCAGTCGTGTAGCTCTCAAGCGTGAGCGCAAGATGCGTATCTTCCAGCCGGATACCTATCTCGTAGTAGATTACGGGGAACACCGTATTCGTATCTGCCGGCGCGAGGCTCCCGCACAAACCGGGGGGCTGGCGAATCTCACCTACGAGGAGCGAGAAGTCGGTGGAGAAGATGCCCTCGAGGAAGAAATCCGCGCCTTTCTTCACGCCGTGCGCGAACGCAGTGAACCCGTAGTGAGTGGCCGCGATGGACTGCAGGCCCTCGAAGTCGCGGAGCAAATTATCGGATGCCTGGAAATACCGTGAGGGCTGGGATGAGAAGTATTACAGTCCATTCATACTCTATGCTCCACTTCCCTACCCTTTTCCTTTCATGAGGACATCTGGGTCTACTATGCTTTCCCCAAAAGCTCGTGTCACAGTGTGGCCCTTCGACTTCCCCCTCGACAAGCTCAGGGTACGCTGCGTGAGCGGCGAAGTCGAAGCATGAGTAACCCTGAGGTCGATGGCTAGGCATCAGGGAGAATCCGCCTAACGTGCAAGTTGATGTGACTCTACCAATCCGCAATCCGCAATCCATAATCCGCAATCCCCGAGTCCTGCTCGTAGCAGGTGAGGCCTCGGGAGACGCGCATGGCGCCGACTTAATCACCGCGCTCAAACGTCAAGCGCCGAGCGTGGAAGTCTTTGGCGTAGGCGGCCAGTACTTACGGGAGGCGGGCATGTGTACGCTCGTCGATACTGCCGCCATCGCCGGCATGGGGCTGTTCGAGGCACGCGACAAACTCAAAGCCCTAGTCCGTACCTACAGACGGCTTACGGCAATCCTGCGCACCGAACCACCTGACGTGTTAGTCTTGATCGACTTCCCTGAATTCAACCTGCGCCTGGCTAAGATTGCGAAACGAGTGGGAGTGCCTGTATTTTACTATATCAGCCCGCAGGTGTGGGCTTGGCGCAAACGGCGGGTGTATACCATTGCCCAGCGGGTCGATCGACTGGCGGCAGTCTTCCCCTTCGAGCCGGCCTTTTACGCCGCCCACGGCTGCGCGGTGGATTTCGTCGGTCATCCCTTAGTTGATCGCGTGCGGCCAAACCGTTCGCGCGAAGAGACGCTGCAACGTTACGGTCTCGACCCAACCCGTAGAACCATCGCTCTACTGCCCGGCAGCCGAGCGCAGGAGGTTCGCTATCTGCTTGAGCCTCTCCTTGGCGCTACCACGTTACTGGGAAACAGTTATCAGTTTGTCCTCGCCGTCGCCTCAACCTTGAACGAGACCGACCTCAGCGAGCGGCTCGCGCAGTACCAGATTCCCCTTATCCAAGGGGACACTTACAATCTCCTCCACGCCGCCGACCTAGCCCTCGTGGCCTCAGGGACGGCAACTTTGGAGACCGCGCTGCTGGAACGGCCCATGGTGATCGTCTACCGTTTGGCACCCTTGACCTATGCCCTGGCCCGTCTTATCGTGCGGGTCCCTTTTATCGGGATGCCTAACTTAATCGCCGAGCAGCGCGTCGTGCCGGAACTGATCCAGCATGAGGTGACGCCTGTGCGCATCGCCGCCGAGGCCTGGCAGTTGCTTGAAAATCCACAAGCCTATAGGCTTGCCCAAGAAGGTTTGCGCGAAGTGCGCCGTCGCCTTGGTCCAGGCGGGGCGGCAGAGCGAGCCGCGACACTGGTCCTGGAGATGCTAGAAAGAAAGTGAAGAATGAAGAGTGAAGAGTGAAGAATTGAAGAACAAAAACTTCTCGACCTGCAATTCTTCACTTTTCATTCTTAACTCTTAACTCTTAACTCTTTTCCATGAACGTCTATCGCCGTCTCTTTCCCTTTCTGCGTCCTTACCTGTTTCCTCATTTCTTTACGGCGGTGTTGTGCATGCTGGCATTCAGTGCCACCAATGGGGCGCTGCCGTTTCTGGTTCAGCATGTCTTTGACGACATCTTCGCGCAAAAGAATGTCCAGGCTTTGCGTATCCTCCCCCTCCTTATCCTTGGTACCTTTCTCCTGCGTGGCCTGGTGAACTTCGGTCATACTTTCCTCATGGAATACGTCGGCCTGCGCATCGTGACTGACCTGCGTAACGCTTTGAATGCCCACCTCCAGTCGCTTTCTCTCGCGTATTTTCACCGCACCCCAACGGGCACAATTCTCTCCCGGGTGACGAATGACACGACGATGGTACGGGAGGCGCTCACTCAGTCTTCGGCCTCAATTCTGTGCGATGCCACCACTTTGATTGCGTTGATTATCGTGGCGTTTCTTAAAGACTGGTTCCTCGCCTCCCTTACCCTCATCGTGTTTCCCGTCACGATCTTCCCGCTCACGCAACTCTATAGAAAAATGCGCAGTTCCAGTAAAAGGGGGCAAAACTCGCTAGGACTGCTGACCGCTCTGTTGCAAGAAACTATTCAGGGTAACCGTGTGGTCAAGGCTTTCGGCATGGAAGCGTACGAGCGCGAGCGCTTTGCCAAGGAAAATCGGCGGCTCTTCCAGCATTCCCTCAAGGCAGGGCGGCTGCGTTCCTTTGTGCCGCCGATGGTTGAATTTGTCGCTGCCTTTGGCGTTGCCGCTGTCGTATGGTACGGCGGTTCCAGCGTGATTAGCGGCGAACGTACGCAAGGCGCGTTTGTCGCGTTCCTCACTGCTATGCTGCTCTTGTATGAGCCCTTCAAACACCTCACTCGCACCAACGCTGCCCTACAAAACGGTCTCGCTGCTGCCGAGCGCCTCTTCGAGGTGTTTGATCAGAAGAGCGAGGTCGAGGAACGACCGCATGCCCAGCCATTAACCGGAATCCGGCAGAGGATTCGCTTTACTGAGGTGTCTTTCCGTTACCAACAAGAGTGGGTGCTGCAGAATATCAATCTAGAGATCCGTGCCGGTGAGGTTGTCGCCTTAGTCGGTCCCAGTGGAGGCGGGAAGAGTACTCTCGCGGACCTGATTCCCCGCTTCTATGATGTCAACACCGGCCACATCACGATCGATGGAGTAGACGTACGCGATTTCACCCTCCAGTCCTTACGGGCCCAGATTGCGGTCGTCACGCAGTTCACCTTTCTGTTCAACGATACCGTACGCAATAATATCGCCTATGGCGCGCCCGCGCGGCCACTTGAAGAAGTCATCGCCGCCGCGCGGGCGGCGCATGCGCACGAGTTCATCATGTCCTTGCCGCACGGATATGATACGGAGATTGGCGAACTCGGAGTGAGACTGTCGGGTGGGCAGCGTCAACGTCTCGCGATTGCGCGTGCCTTACTCAAGAACGCCCCAATCCTGATCCTCGACGAAGCCACCTCCTCGTTAGACAATGAATCAGAACGGTTCGTCCAAGCCGCAGTAGAAGAGTTGATGGTCGGCCGCACAGTGCTGGTGATCGCGCACCGCCTCTCCACCATTCAGCAGGCCGACCGTATTCTGGTGGTAGTCGGTGGGCAGATCGTGGAAGAGGGATGCCATGACGAACTGTTGGCCCACAACGCGCAGTATCGCAAATTATATGATCTCCAATTCCACACTCTCTCCCTCCAGTAAGTCTGCTCCTGGGCAGTCTCCTGTGGAGAACGAGCAGCGCCCCAGCCCTCCGGCTCCGCCGCGCCAGACCGGCTCTGGGACACGCAACCGACCACGGCGCTTTCCTGTCAGTGAAGAGTTGAAAATCCGTGCCTGGGCGGCCCTGGCGCTGGGCGCCTTGTGGCTGCTGGGCAAGACCACGCGCAAGCGTTATGTCGGCGTCGAAGAACTTTTGGCTTGTTGGCAGCGTGGTGAACAGGTGATTCTCACATTCTGGCACGGTCGCATCCTGCTCATGCCCTTTCCCTACCGCATCTACCGTGGTCAGAAGG
>JACQEL010000088.1 GCA_016200595.1 Deltaproteobacteria bacterium | reverse complement strand
TGAGAAATTTATCGCACCACCCAGGATAAGTCTGGGCACTCAGTTCTTTCCTGCGGAAAACTGCCGTGATGGCACCTGCGCTTAAGTCCGTCGCACAAGTCAGTTGACACCTCTCAATGTTTGCCTAGGATGTGCCTGGGAGGCTTCAATATGAACGGCGGGGATTTCTCCAAGTCGCTGATTGCAGTGTTCATGAGCTTAACGCTTTTTCTCTCGTCCACCCCAGCACACGCGACGGTTTACCTGTGGCAGAGCGAGCATGGGGTCCTGAACTTGGGCAATGACTTGGACGATGTGCCAGAGGCCCAGCGCGCCACGGCGGAAAAGTTTACCTCGAAATTTGCCAATAAAATCGACCCGGAAGGGACCGTCGCCGTCACTCCGCCGAGCCCAGAGGCAGGACTGATGAGTATGTATGAGCGTGGGCTGGAACGTGGGCTACAGACGGCCGAGCGTCAGGTTGCCCTGGCTGGTGAACTGGCCCGCACCGTACTGACCGCTATGCCTCCAGCCCCTCCCACACGTATTATCATCCAACAACCCGCGCCAACCATTATCCGTTACGCTTCACCGCAATACTACGCTCCGCCTTTCTACGGCTTTATCGGCCCTTACATGCCATACTCTCCCTATGGCTTCGACTACGGCTATTCTTATGGCTTTGGCCATGGCCGCTTCGTGCCCCATTCGCACTTCTTTCCGGGCACGCGCGGGGTACGCAGCGGGGTGTTTTTCCCACATGGGCATTTCTCACAGGATGGGTTCCTCTTTGGACACGGATTTGTCGTGCGTTAAAGGCGAGGGAACCACCTGAGACACCAGCCGGTTGAATAAGGCAGCCAAAAGAGTGGAGAGTCAAAGAGAGGATAGGTTATGTTAATTCGCCTCAGGCGCGGGTGGGAGATCCCTGAGCGTCTCGCTACTCCAGAAGATGTCTATCTCAACCGACGAACGTTTCTGCAAGCCCTGGGGGTCACTGGCCTGAGCACGATTGGCGCGCTGATGGGCTGCAACCGTGAGGGGCAAAGCCAGTCCGCAACCGAGGCGCCCCCGCCTCCTATCGGACTGCCGACCCCGAGCGCAACCGCCAACTTGTACCCCGCCAAACGCAATGAGCATTTTACTCTTGATCGACCTCTGACTGACGAGCCAATCGCGGCGCGTTATAACAACTTCTACGAGTTCAGCCCGAACAAACAGCAGGTGAGTCGCTTGGTGAATGCTTTCCAGACCCGTCCCTGGCAGATCGAGGTCCGAGGCTTGGTCAAGAAACCACAGACGTTCGCCATTGATGAGTTAGTTCGCCGCATGCCCTTGGAAGAACGGCTCTATCGCCATCGCTGCGTCGAGGCCTGGGCAATGGCCGTGCCGTGGACCGGGTTCCCGATTAAAGCCTTGATTAACTTGGTGGAACCTCTATCGTCAGCTAAGTACCTGCGCATGGTCACCTTCAACAATCCCGAGCAGGCGGTGGGGATGAATGATGACACCTACCCCTGGCCCTATTTCGAGGGATTAACTATGGCCGAGGCGACCAATGATCTAGCCCTCTTTGTGACGGGCATCTATGGGCACGAACTCACCAAGCAGCATGGCGCGCCGATGCGCTTGGTGACGCCGTGGAAGTACGGCTACAAAAGTATCAAGTCAATCGTGCGCATCGAATTTACCGACCAGCAGCCGCCGACTTTTTGGGCTACCCTGGTCCCCCGTGAGTATGACTTCTCGGCCAATGTGAACCCGGCAGTGCCGCACCCGCGTTGGTCCCAGGAAAGTGAACGGCTGATTGGTACCAGTGATCGACGGCAGACGCTGCTGTACAACGGCTATGGAGAGTTTGTTGCAGACTTGTATAAGACGTGAAGACAAGGGGTTGGGTGCTAGGGGTTAGGGGTTGGTTTTCCCCAATCCCCAGTCCCTAACCTCTAACTCCCTATGTTGACGTTTATTCGCCAAGGGTTCCTGCTTGTCTGTTGTATGATGATTACTGCTTGTTCCGTTCCTCCTGACCGTACCCCGGAATTGTCCGCTGATCCGGCCTTGCTGTTTGCTCCGCATGGTCAAGCTGGGGCTTGGTTCAACCCCTGGCGGCCAATGGATCACCGCTATACTGCGCTGCTGCGTTGGTTGGTCTCGCGCAATTCCTACACCGGCGAGTGGCGCGACCCGCCGGAAGTTGCGCTCATGGCCAACGACGGCGCTTCCTTTGCCGAGCCTGAACACTCGGCGTCAGTGACTTGGGTCGGGCATTCGACCTTCGCCGTGCACGATGAAGAAGACGTTTTTCTCACCGATCCTCAGTTTGGCACCCGTGCGCTCCTTCCCAAACGTTACCATCCGCCCGGGATACCAATCTCCTCTATTCCCGCTTCAGCCTTCGCGGTGGTCTCGCATAACCACTATGATCATCTCGATGCTTATACTGTAGAGACGCTGCCAACCTCAATGACCTGGTTTGTGCCGCTGGGGTTAGGAGACTGGTTTCGCAAGCGCGGACGGCAAGCCGTGGTCGAACTCGACTGGTGGCAAACGGCACGGCATGGACGCTGGCAGGTCACCTGTGTGCCCGCTCAGCATTGGTCGCAGCGTCTCGACCAAGGGCGCAACTCGACCTTGTGGTGTGCCTGGGTGATCACGTCAGGTGAGCGGACTTATTTCTTCGCCGGCGATACCGGGTATTTTCACGGCTTTAGCGAGATTGGCAAACGGTTTGGTCCGATCGAGGTGGCGATGCTGCCCATCGGCGCCTATGAACCACGGTGGCTGATGCATTATTCCCATATGAACCCGGCCGAAGCTTATCAGGCGTTCCTTGATTTAGGCGCACGCTGGATGGTGCCTTGCCATTGGGGCACGTTTAAGCTGACCGATGAGCCCATCGATGAACCACCACGCGAGTTACGACGGGTCGTGCAAGCCGCCGGCGGCCGCCTCGACCCGATCCGGGTGATGGCCATCGGCGAGCGGTGGGAGGTTCCAGAAAAGCAGTCCTGAGTCCTGAGTCCTGAGTGCTGAGTCCTGAGTCGGCAGAATAGTATTAGTCGCAACACTCAGCACTCATTGCTCAGCACTCATTGCTCAGCACTCAGGACTATTATGCAAACGTCTCAATCGCCTTACGTACCGCCTGAGCATAGGTCTGTTGGCCGGGGATCGGTACAACCGTAATGATCGGCATGTGGATGCCAGCTTCGCGGAAGGCCGCGAGTTGCTCACGACAGCGGGATGGCGGACCAATGAGCGACAGCTCCTCAGCCATGCGATCGGATACCGCCTGCATATTCCCTTTGGCGAGGGCTTCGGCCTCTTGCGCAAAACCGCTGCTCTGAAACAATTTGTTATAAAATGGTAAACCGCCGTAGAAGGCCAGATTGTTCTTCGCGGTCGTCCTTGCCGCATCGAGGTCATCGCTAATGCAGGTCGGCAACCCGGTCGTGATGTCTACGCTCGCGACCGAGCGTCCAGCCTTGGCCGCGCCTTTTTCCAGGGCCGCCATCACTCGAGGCATACGGCTTTTCGGACAGAGATACAGCATGACGCCATCGGCCATCTCTCCGCACAGTTCCACCGTACCGAGCGCTAGCGCGCCGACATAAATAGGCACTTTGTAGGTGGCCGCTCGCGGTTGCCGTGGCGCGTTGGGGACGCCTTTGCCAGAAGTGATGTCATGGACAGTCGTAATATACTCGCGCAAGAACTCGCGCGGCCGGTCCATCTTTTCTTTATAAATACCTTCGACCAAGGGACGGTGGCTCACCCCTAATCCCAGGATGAGCCGGCCCTTCGAGGTGTCGTCGATAGCGACTGCGGTCTGCGCGCACAGAGCCGGATGACGCAAATAAATATTGGCGATCCAGGTACCGATTTTGATTTTTGTGGTCGCTTGGGCCATCAAATGGCAATTGGAAAGCGCGTCATTCATGAACTCCGGTGAAAAGATCGCTTCCAGTCCGGCAGACTCGGCCTCACGCGCTAATCCTTGCAGTTCGGCAAATGAGAGCTCGGAAAAATTGGCGGCAACGATTCCTAATCTGGCCATAAACATATCCTCCTTACAAATGTGAAAGAAGACAGAGAAGGGAGACAGAGACCGCGAAGAGAGACAGAGAAGGGAGACAGAGACCGCCCCCCTACCCCGTGTCTGAACTTTACTGTCTCTGTCTCAACTCTCTGTCTCGTCTCTCTGTCTCCGTCTCAACTCCCTGTCTCTGTTGTGACCGCGTCTACAGATTGTAAGCACGGACGGCGTTTTCGCCGATAATATTCTGTTGAT
>JACQEL010000420.1 GCA_016200595.1 Deltaproteobacteria bacterium | reverse complement strand
TGGCTCATGCCCCTTGCACGAAGACAAGCATCCCTCGTTTTCTGCTAATCTTAGTAAAGGTGTTTTTCATTGCTTCAGCTGCGGCGCTGGCGGCGGTGTCAAGCGCTTTGCCGAGTTAGTAGGCGAGCCCTGGGCTGTGGCGCGTCTTCCACGCTCTGAGCGGCGCCGCGTTGCGGTCTCCATTCGTCGTCGCGAAGCCGAGCAGAAGGCGTACGCAATCCTTCGGCAGCGAGAAAATAATCGTCTTGACGAAATCTTCGACGGATGGCGCGCAATCAACCGTGATGCGGCAATGGCAGCGGAGCTGCTTAGTCTCTTCCATCGTCGCCCTGATCTCGAAGCAGAGTTCTCTGATCTGGCGGCGCAAGCAGAGCGCGACTATGGTGCGGCGGTCTCTCGGCGCGTACTGCTCGAAGCTCAAATGGACGGGGAGGTGGCGTTATGAGCGACATTGATCCGATCGCCCATCTCTCCGGACTCAAGGAAGATCTCACTCCTAGTGAAAGAATAGAAGAGCTGACCCTTCTCCGCCCTGCTCTTGCGGAACTCTATCAAAACGACCGGGCTACGTTTGCTGTTGCTGCTGGGCTCGTGAAAGAGAAGCTTGGCATCGGTCGCCGAGACCTAGAGGCAAGTCTCAAGCTACTTCTTGGCGACGAAAAGTGCGACAGTAAACCCTTGCCCTTGGCGCGTTTTGCTGAACTTGTTGACTTGGTAGAGGATGAGAGCGAAGTCAAGTTTCTCATCCGCAGCAGTAATAATGGAACAGGCTTGCATGTCGAAACTGAACACATCATTGACGGACGACTGTATGTCCCCCCGGGAAAGAGTTTTTACCCTGGCTCTTGCCCAGCACCGAGCGGGTCCAGCGTGCGTACGAATCGGACAAGGCTGCTCAGCTCTACCGCGACCTTGTGACTTACTATCGAAACCTTTCCGAACTGCCGACCGAGGCCCATTACGACCTCCTAACCGTATTTACCCTCCACACCTACACGCTCGACTTTCCCGAGGTGACACACTCGCCGGAACTCGTGCTTGATGCTGTTCCTGAGCGCGGCAAAAGCCGTACCGGGAAAGCCATTACTCACGTAGCGATGAGAGGGTTGAGAACCGAAACGCTGCGGGAGGCCAATATCTTTCGATGGTCGGAAGACTTGGGTGCAACCCTCTTCTTTGACGTGCTCAACCTCTGGAAGAAGGCGGAGCGGGAAAAATCGGAAGACCTTTTCCTCAATCGCTTTGAAAAGGGAGCCAGGGCCGCCCGCGTACTCAATCCCGAAAAAGGGCGGTTTGAAGATACCCGATACTTCGACATCTTCGGCGCGACCATCATTGCGACGAACGAGTCGGTGCATAAGATCCTCGACACTCGCTGTCTGACCATCTCGATGCCGCCAGCAAAGAAACGGTTCGACACCGAGCCGACCCCAGAGTTAGGGCTTCCGCTCAGAGAACGCTTGCTGGCGTGGCGTGCTCACCGCATGGGGAAATCCTTTCCCGAGATGCAGAAAGCCTACGGCGGACGGTTTGGTGATATTACCCTGCCACTGTTAAAAATCCTTCGTTTGGTTGCACCCGATAATGAACAACGATTGCAGGAATTGTTTGCCGGTATGGAAAAGGGACGGTTAAATGAAAAGAGCCGGACCCTTGAAGGCGACATCCTCACAGCGATGCTTGCGTTAGAATTAGAGGTCATCAACGGCAAGCTGACACTCAAAAGAGTCACCGACAAAGTGAACGAGGGACGACCGGAAAAGGAAGCTATCACTCCCCGATTTGTCTCTCCCCGTCTTCGCTCGCTCGGGTTTCAGCTTACAAGCCGCAATCCTGCTGATATCATCTGGAACGCTGACCTCTTGGAGTGCTGCCTCATTTCCTACGGTATTAAAGACCCTCCCCCCCCCTGAAACATCCTCTCAATCCTCTCAATCCTCTCAAGCAGAGCCTGAAAAATCTCACGAAAATCCGGATGAGCCTGAGAGCGTTGAGACTGTTGAGAGCGTTGAGAGGCAAAATCAGGAGGGTGAGAGCACCCATCAAGCAGAAAATAACACCCTAAAAGATGCGGAGGTGTTTTGAGATGGATGTCCAACAGTTTGTTCGCGATCTTGAACAACAAGGGTTTACCCTCCTTCCTCTTCCTGAGGGCAAACTTGCGGTAAAACCGGCAGAAAAATTGACAGATAATCTCAGGGCAGCACTCAAGGCGCAGAAAGCTGCAGTATTAGCGTTGCTGACTAAGCCGCACCTGACTTCGAGTGGAGAACTGCGTATCCCGTTCACGTCTGATCGAAAGTATCACTGGTGGGCTGGAGGGCAGAGTCTCGCGGAAACACTCCAAGAACTCGACGCACCCCCTGACGTGTGGCGCCGCTATGTCGAAGGCTACACAGAAATGAAGCAATAAAGGAACCCTCCCGATGAAATTTAGCAATGACGCCTGGGCGCTCTACCGGCAACGTTTCGGCTTGCCCGATGTTGATAGAGCGAAGCTTGAGGCGCAGATGCAACAAGACATGACCGACTTCAGACAGAAAGCCCGTGGCAATGAAGAAAAAGCACTGGGCCTGATGATACTCGACACGGCGCGCGATATGGCGCAGACGCTTCGTCTAGATGAAAATTTCGTGTTGAAGCAACTCATCAAGTACGCTCCACGCCGGGGCCGAAGCCGACTCAAGAAGGCGGTACGACTAGCGCGGGGTGGGCACTAATCCAGTAAAAAACAGAAAATCTACAGGAGAATTAGGTCAACAACACGTTTTATGAAAGGTGAAAGCGGCAACCCTCACGGTAGGCCAAAAGGTAGGCCCAACAAGGCAACATTTGAAATCAAAGAATTTGCACGGGCATTTCTTGAAAGTGACGAATATCAAGAGTCTCTGAAGCG
>JACQEL010000419.1 GCA_016200595.1 Deltaproteobacteria bacterium | reverse complement strand
GCACGATGAAGTATAACCCGGTAGTTAATGAACTGGTGGCGCGGCTACCGGGATTCGCTCAGCTTCACCCTTTACTTCCCGACGACTGTGCTCAAGGCGCCTTGGCGCTGCTTGCCGAGCTCGAACACTACCTGGCCGAGATTAGTGGTATGGATGTGGTCAGTCTTCAGCCCGCGGCTGGCGCACACGGCGAACTCACCGGCATGAAGCTGATCCGCGCTTATCACCAAGCTCAGGGCTCTGCGCGTAAGAAGGTCTTGATTCCTGGCAGTGCGCACGGCACCAACCCGGCGTCGGCGGCGTTGTGTGGGTATGAGGTCGTCGAAGTGCCGACCGGGCCTGAGGGGATGCTGGAGGCCGCGACAGTAGAACAGTTCCTCGATGCCGAAGTCGCTGCACTGATGGTGACGAATCCGAACACCTTGGGACTGTTTGAGCGTGAGATCGTAGCGATTACCCAGGCGCTGCATGCTCACGGCGCCCTGGTCTACATGGATGGCGCGAATTTGAATGCGCTCATGGGAGTGGCGAAACCCGGGCACATGGGCGCGGACGTGATCCAGTTCAATTTGCACAAGACGTTCTCCACCCCACATGGCGGTGGCGGCCCCGGAGCTGGACCAGTTGGCGTGAAAAAGGTGCTGGAGCCTTATTTGCCGATCCCGCGGTTAGTGCGCGAAGAGGGAGGCTATCGCTGGAGCGAAGCGTTTCCTCAGTCAATCGGTAAGATTCGCGCATTCTATGGCAACTTTGGCATTCTGGTGCGCGCCTACGCGTATATGTTAGCCATGGGCAGCGATGGGCTCACGCAAGCGACGCGCATGGCCGTGCTCAATGCCAATTATCTCCGTACGCGTCTAGAACAGACCTATGCCTTAGCGTACTCCACGCCCTGCCTGCACGAGTGTGTCTTTTCCGACGAGTCATTCCGTCACACTGGCATCAAGACCCTCGACATTGCCAAGCGGCTACTCGACTATGGCTTTTACGCGCCGACCATCTACTTTCCCTTGGTGGTGAGTGGCGCGCTCATGATTGAGCCGACCGAAACCGAAAGTAAAGAAACGCTCGATGAGTTTGCCGAGGCATTACTAGCGATTGCCCAGGAGATCACGGACACTCCGGATACGCTCAAGAACGCGCCGCTGGCCACACCGGTGAGCCGGCTAGACGAAACCCGCGCCGCCCGCCATCCGGTGCTGCGCTGGAAGAAAGAGTAGAAAAAAGAGTAGGGTGGGCAGTGCCCACCTGTCATCTGGGCGACATGGCTGCATGCGGCTGCGCGCTGTCTCGGCGACAGCGCTTGCAAGTTTTTCTCCCTTCACGTAGACACCTCCTCATGTCCTCTGTGCTAAACGATTCCTTTCCTCGACTGTACCGTCTGCCGACTACCCTCCCTGTGGAAGGAGCTGTACGCATTGAGATAGAAGAGGGGACGCCGGTCTTTCGTGCGTCAAGCGCCGTGCAGTCTAGGATTGAAGCCCTCTTGGTGAAACAACGCGCCTCGCCGAGAGCTGAGGGATTCTTCCTTGACAGTCGTGCTGCATAAATGCCACACTGTGGAGGTCGAAAAGGAGGGGTGCCATGGCAGAAGCCATTCCGCTGCGCTCACCGCGCATTCAAACCCAGGATGACGATCCGGTCGAAGTGCTCTTTGCCCGCGGCGTGACCGATGGCCTGCCTGTCGTGCCACCGACGGAAGAGCGGGTAAAACGTATGCTGGCTGGTGCTGACCGTGACCCACAGGAGGTGATTGGCACGGTTGGTCCTAACTACGGCCGCGCCACGGTTGAGAAAGTGGCGATTAACGCGGTCATGGCTGGATGCCATCCTTCTTATTTCCCGGTGGTTCTGGCTGCGGTTGAGGCGTTGAGCGATGAGAAATTCAATGCTCACGCGCTTAACGTCACGACCTTCTCCGCCACACCCCTGACAATTATCAACGGTCCGATTCGCCAGCAGATCGGCGTGAATTGCGGCCACAACGCGCTCGGGCATGGATTTCGCGCCAACGCGACCATAGGACGCGCGCTCCGTCTCATGATTATAAACATCGGTGGCGCCAAGCCGCAGCAGATCACTAAAGCCACTATGGGTCACCCGGCGCAATACACTTTCTGTGTTGGCGAGAACGAGGAAGAGAGCCCATGGGAGCCGTTACATGTGGAAAAGGGCTTCCGTCCGGATCAGAGCACGGTGACTCTGTTTGGCGGTCATTCGCCCCTGCAAATTAACGATCACGCCAGCCGCTCGGCTGAGCAACTGGCCCTATCGATCGGCTGGACTATGGCGTCGCTGTGGAACCACAAGAACTTCCCGGTGTTTTCCGACACCGTGCTCGTCGTCTGTCCTGAGCATGCGAAGACGTTCGCGCAGGATGGCTGGTCCAAGAACGACCTGCGCCAGTTTCTCTTTGAGAAAATCCGTCGGCCCTGGCGCGAACTCCGGCCGGGGGTGAATGGTGGTGAAGGTGCCGGCGTGAGCATGATTCCGCTCCGTAACCAAGCCACCGAACCGCCAACCGACGAGACGCTGTATCCCAAGTTTCCTGAAGCCGGGAGTATCCTCGTTATCGTGGCTGGGGGGACCGCGGGCCGTTTTTCTGCGGCTGTGCCTGGCCTGGCGCGGGGCGACTCCGGTAGTCGCATTATGACCAAAGAAATTCGTTGCTGAAAAAGGAGGTGCCTTATGGGAGAAATATTCCTGGACCCCACCGATAAGGTGGAACGTGGCGAGAAAGCCTTTGCTCCTCGGCTCGATACTCTGGCTGGAAAGACGGTCGGCCTGCTGGATATCAACAAGGCCAAAGGCTCGTTTTTTCTCGATCGCCTGGAAGAGATGCTACGTGAGCAGTACGGTGTCAAAGAAGTATTACGCCGCAAGAAGACCTCGCCTGGGCGACTCGTACCCGAGACGGTGAAAGCAGAACTGCGCGAGAAGTGCGACGCCGTCATCGAAGCCCTCAGCGATTGAGGGGGGTGCATTTCGTGCAGTTCGCACGATGTGGTCTACTTTGAAGAGCAGGGGATTCCTACCGCTAACGTCGCTACCACTGAGTTTCTGGGCGCGGCCCATGCCCAATGTGCGGCGTTAGGAATGCCGCAATACGAACCAATCCTGGTGCCACACCCGATCCAGCCCAAGCTAGCAGACGAGGTACGAGTGCTAGCCGATCAGGTGATTGAGCAGATCGTTGCGAAATTGTTGAAACAGAGAGCACTACAGGCGGCGTAATATTGCCGGTTGTAGTCTTTTCTGTAGGGGAAAAGGGCGGATGGCGAAGACCCATCCGCCGAAGCGGATTAAGGCCGTGCGTAGGGGTTCCCCGTGTGTGTCGTCAAGCCAAACGTGACTGAGCACTTCGGGTCTAGCTTGCACACAAAGACATATGAGTTGCCGAATTCATCGGAGACTTGTCCTTTCTTCAACTGCGTTCCATCCGCCTTGCCCTCAAACTGGATGCTATAGCCGCCTTCCCTGGTAGTGACACACTCAAATTCCTTGGACGCATTAAAGTCCGGAGAATTAAAACTCCCTGAAGCCTTGCAGGCGCAGCCTAGGACTTGATCGAGTACATCCACGAAAAGATCAAAGTTTTCTGATTGATCGCCGGGTGAGGTAAATCTGAAGCAGTCCTCAAATTCACTGCCAAAGCTTGCCTTGACCTGGCAGTGATAGGTATTGTTACCGAGCACTTCCTGGCAATCCTCAGCTCGGGCTGAGCGTAAACCTGAAGCGGTAGTCAGGGCGAAGGCCAAGAAGGCACCTCCCACGAATAGTGATTTTCTCATTGTCTTCCTCCCTCTGTATGAAACAACAATAGATATGAACTGTGGTCTTTACGAGGCAAATGCTTCGCCCCTACCCACGCAGCTACGCACAGTGTCCCAATGTCGTGCATTCCGGTTTAGTGAGGACCAGTGCCCGGCCTCTATCCTTTTTGCTAAGCTGTACTTAGTGGATGCGATCATCATTCGCGGGGCACGCGAGCACAACCTCAAAAATATTTCCCTGGAAATCCCTCGCAATCGGCTGGTTGTGATCACTGGCGTCTCTGGCTCAGGTAAGTCATCGCTCGCCTTTGATACTCTCTATGCTGAGGGGCGGCGGCGGTATGTCGAATCACTTTCGGCCTACGCGCGCCAGTTTCTTGATCAGCGCGCTAAGCCCGAGGTCGATGCCATCGAAGGGCTCTCACCGGCCATTGCTATTGAGCAACGCGGGACGACTACGTCTCCGCGCTCCACAGTGGGGACGGCTACCGAGATTTCGGATTATCTTCGTCTGCTCTATGCCCGGGTAGGCACACCGTATTGCCTGGAATGCGGCCGGGCCATTATCCGCCACAGTGTGCCGCAGATCGTTGACCAGGTTCTTGACCTGCCTGAAGGCAGCCGCGTGCAAATATTGGCGCCGATCAAGCTCAAGCAGGTGGCGAATCTGAGAGGGGTGCTGCAGGAACTGCACCAGGCTGGTTTCATCCGGGTACGTATCGATGGTATGCCCTATGAGCTGAGCGAAGAGATTGCTCTTCCTCGTCAGCCTCCCTCAAGCATAGACCTGGTGGTTGACCGTTTGGTAGTGAGAAGCGGTATCGCTCGCCGGCTGGCAGACTCATTGGAAACGGCTCTCCGCTACGGTCATGATGTAGTGAAAATCTTGGTGGGAGATAACGAAGAGCGGCTCTTTACCCAGCGCCTGGTCTGTCCGACTTGCGGCTTTGCCTATCCTGAACTCACCCCGGCGTTTTTCTCCCCTAACAGTCCGGAGGGCGCGTGCCCGGCGTGTGATGGATTGGGTGTACAGACCAGCAAGAAACGAGAGAAGGGGAAAACTTCTTCTGCTAGTAAGAGCAAGGTGGGCAATGCCCACCCTACAGTCGAGGGAGAAGAAGCGTCGGCGGAAAGGTTAATCTGCTCTGTTTGTGAGGGAACCCGTGTGAGACGAGAAAGTCGCGTGGTGCGCATCCAGGAGCGTGACATTGCCCAAGTTTCAGCCCTCTCGATCAACGCCGCCGAGGATTTTTTTCATGCCTTGTCTTTTCGTGGCCAGCAAGCACAAATCGCTCAGCCCCTCTGTCAGGAGATCCTCGCACGCTTGCGGTTCTTGCTTGACGTCGGCCTCGATTACCTGACGCTTGATCGTCCGGCAGCGACGTTGTCAGGCGGGGAGGCGCAGCGCATCCGCCTGGCAACGCAGATTGGCGCCGGCCTCTCGGGTGTTCTCTATGTACTTGACGAACCCTCGATTGGCTTACACCAACGTGACACCGCCCGACTCTTAACCGCCCTCCAACAACTGCGCGACCGGGGTAATGCGGTCGTGGTGGTCGAGCATGACCGCGAGACGATCCTCGCCGCAGATTACGTCATTGACCTGGGGCCGGGCGCAGGCGAACATGGCGGTGAACTGCTTGCGGCTGGAACTCCACAAGAAGTGATGCAGGCTGCTGCTTCGCTCACCGGCCGTTACCTGCGTGGTGAGTTGGCTATCCCCTTGCCGATACGCCGCCGCCAGGCAACGCAGTGGCTAACGCTCGCAGGAGTATCAGTACATAACCTGAAGAACGTGACTGTTTCGCTTCCGCTTGGCACTTTGACCTGTGTGACCGGGGTCTCAGGTTCGGGCAAGAGCACCTTGGTGATGGATGTGCTTTCTCCTCTGCTTTCCCATCTGCTCACTCGGAGTCGTCCTGTTCCGAATTTGCCTGGGCAAATTTCGGGCTGGGAACCCCTTGATAAAGTTATCTGTGTTGATCAAGCGCCGATCAGTCGGACTCCGCACTCGAATCCTGCCACTTATATAGGACTGTTCAATGCTCTTCGTGACCTTTTTGCCCAATTGCCCGAGGCACGAGTGCGCGGCTACGGTGCTGAACGCTTCTCCTTCAATGTCAAAGGCGGACGGTGCGAGGCCTGTGAAGGCGATGGCGTGGCGGTCATCGCCATGCATTTTCTTCCGGACGTGTATGTCGTGTGCGATGTCTGCCACGGCACGCGCTACACCCGAGAGACCCTGGAGGTGCAGTTTAGGGGGAAAAATATTGCGCAGGTACTCGACCTTACGGTTAACGAAGCTCTCGAGTTTCTGGGTGACATTCCCACCATCCGGCCACGGCTGGAAACGCTGCGCAACGTAGGTCTCGAGTACTTACGTCTAGGCCAGCCAGCGCCGACGCTCTCCGGTGGCGAGGCCCAGCGGCTCAAGCTGGCCAAAGAATTGAGTCGCAAGTCTTCCGGCCGTACACTGTACATTCTCGATGAGCCCACGACTGGTCTGCACTTCGCTGATATCCACCGTTTGTTACAAGTGCTCGGGTTGCTGGTAGAGGCGGGCAACTCGGTCCTAGTCATCGAGCATAATCTAGACGTAATCAAGACCGCGGATTACCTGATCGACCTTGGACCTGAGGGGGGCGAACAAGGCGGGGAAGTGATTGCCGCTGGTACGCCTGAAGAAGTCGCTTTGGTCGAACGATCCTATACCGGCCATTTTCTCCGCCCTCTGCTGGGCGGATGAGACTGACGGAAAAGCACGGGGTGCATATCAGAATTCTGGCCCGGTGTGCACCAAGCGGTGTTCGTGCTTCGACAGGCTCAGCACGAACGGCAACTCTTCAACGCATCCAACCCCAACCCCGTTCGCCCTGAGTGTGTCGAAGGGTGAACGGCAGGTGTGTAGCCAGCTTTGACTGAATTACCAGAAAATTGATATGCACCCAAAAGCACGGATGAAGTTGACAGAAAACCGTGAACGTTTTATCGTAGACCAGTAAAGTCCACTTTAGGAGCGATAAACATGCAGCGGCCGATTTACATGGACAATCAAGCGACCACGCCGATGGACCCGCGAGTGCTGGAGGCAATGCTGCCCTACTTTGGCGAGAAATTTGGTAATGCCGCCTCCCGTAACCATCCCTTTGGCTGGGCCGCCGAAGAGGCGGTCGATACGGCCCGAGAGCAGATTGCCAAACTCATTGGCGCCAAAGGCAAAGAGATTATCTTCACCAGTGGGGCCACCGAATCCGATAACTTGGCCATTAAGGGCGTGGTGGAGTTCTACAAAGACAAAGGGACTCATGTCATTACGGCGGTGACCGAACACAAAGCGGTGTTGGATACCTGCAAAGCGCTGGAGCGCAGTGGCAAGGCGCAGGTCACCTATCTAGGGGTCGATCAGTACGGCATGGTCAATCCCGACGATGTGCGCCAAGCGATTAGCGACAAGACCATTTTGATATCGTTGATGTACGCCAACAATGAGATCGGCACGCTGCACCCGATTCGCGAGATTGGCAAGCTAGCCAAAGAGAAGGGGATTCTCTTTCACTGTGATGCCACCCAGGGGGTGGGCAAGGTGCCGGTTAATGTAGAGAGTGACGGCATTGATCTGCTCTCGCTGAGCGCCCACAAGATCTATGGACCCAAGGGGTGTGGAGCGCTGTACGTGCGGGCCAAGGGGCCGCGGGTGCGCCTGACGCCGCAGATGGATGGCGGCGGTCATGAGAGAGGGATGCGCTCGGGCACCCTCAACGTGCCGGGCATCGTGGGGTTAGGGCACGCCTGTGAGGTGTGTGGGCAAGAGCTAGAGAGCGAGGCGGCGCACCTGATTGGCTTGCGCACGCGGCTCTATGAGGGCCTGACCAGTAAATTGGAAGAGGTCTATCTCAATGGGCATCCGACCCAGCGGTTGCCGGGCAATCTGAACTTAAGCTTCTCGTATGTGGAGGGGGAGTCGTTTCTGATGGGGGTGAACCATGACATCGCGCTGTCGTCGGGGTCGGCGTGCACGTCGGCGACCTTAGAGCCGTCGTATGTGCTGAAAGCCTTAGGGGTAGGGGAGGAATTAGCGCACACCTCGATTCGCTTTGGCTTAGGGCGGTTCAACACGGCCGAGGAAGTGGACTATGTGATCGGGCGGGTGGTGGAGGTGGTGGAGCGGTTACGGGAGTTATCGCCCTTGTATGAGATGGCCAAGGAAGGCATTGATCTCAAGTCTGTGCAGTGGAACCGGGCGTAACCAGAAGGCGAGGAGCGGTCATGATCAGCGAACAGGACATTCGCGACCAGCTTAAACGCATTCCCTATCCGGGCTCTAGTCGAGACATCATTACTTTAGGGCTGGTCGGGGAGATCCTCACCAAAGACGGCACTGTCATTATCCACCTCCGTCCTTCCAGCGCTACGGAAGAGGTATTGCATCACTTAACTGGTAGAATCACTTCCGCCATTTCAGCCGTGCCTGGCGTGCAAAAAGTGACGATTCACAGCGGCCGTCCTCGCGGCGCTGCTGCACAATCAGCCCCTGTTGCTGCACCGGCTCCGACTCCGCTTCCCGGCGTGCGGCGGGTGATTGCGGTCGCTAGTGGTAAAGGAGGAGTGGGGAAATCTACCGTCGCAGTGAACCTGGCGTTGGCGCTAAAAGCTTTGGACAATCGTGTGGGCCTGCTTGATGCCGATATTTATGGTCCCAGCGTGCCACTGATGATGGGAACCGAGGCCATGCCACGTG
>JACQEL010000438.1 GCA_016200595.1 Deltaproteobacteria bacterium | reverse complement strand
GTACTCTCCCCTTTGGCAAACGCGAATTGTTCAGAAGTCGACGCAATCGTAGGAGTGCGTTGGAGAATGGACTGCGCGAGGCAACTTAAGCGGAAGTGGCGTTTGACCGCTTCCTCGTTGCGCACCTGAGCCGCTTCCAACCCCGTCCCTTGTTTGCTGAACTCGTGAAACACTTCGGCTGCCCAACGAAAACTCCAGGTCTCAATGATCCGCCCGCTCTCCCAATGCAACGCATCCGTTACCAAAAGGCGGGGCTTGTCCGTCAGATCGGCGCGTTCATGCACCATCGCGATCCGTTTGCGCCCATAGCGCTTGAGCCGCACACTCTTGGTAAAGGCCCAAAACTCTTTCGTCTCCCCATTCCGACAGCGGACCTGGACCCGGCGAAAACTCTCCGGATGCCTCTGGCCTAACTCCGTGGCTACTTCATCAATCCGTCGCCACTGGTCTTGCCAGAGAATATGGCGCGAACTCTCCACTTCACTTACCCAGTGTTTCTCTTTGCTCTCAATTAACCGCGTCAAGGCTAGGGTGAGCACCCCATTATCAAAGGCATAGTCCGCTTGGGGGAACTTCCCTTCCTCTTCTCCCTGCGCCACCATCTCTACTACTATTTCCGTACGGCTTCTTGTATGTGAGCCGATGTTCCAGATGGTGGAGTAATTCTAAGAGTCGGGTCCGAGCCTGCTCCATCTGCTCGTAACTCGCTTGTCCGGTCGCTTTCAAATACGCTTCCTCTTCCTTGCCGACACTGGGCTCCTGAATTTGCAGATCGATTCCATCAATCAGCTGACGATTGGCAATCACCGCGGTCACGACGGTCTGGAACCGTCCCATCCGCCGTTCCACGTAATCATAGCTCTTGGTGGTGCCATATATGTGCGGCCCGCGTTCATGGTGTACTAATGTCCAATCCAACGACATCACTTCTCGCCCCCGCCCCTGATGTTCCGGCGCAATCACTCTCCGATGCCGCGGCAGTAATTCTTCCGCGTCCCAGCCCGCTTCAAACACTGCTTCATGCATCACCCGCCGCCTCGGTTTGTGCTCTTCCCACACCTGAGCGGCATAAATCCCCTGCAAGGTCTTGTTCGGACTGACAATCAGCCCCGTCACATACCGACTCACATGCTCAAAGCCTTCCGCCCGCCGGAATAAGTCACGATACGGGCGCAGTCCTTTCCGGACTGTTTCGGGGACTTCGACCATCGGTAGCATAACGTGCCCTGCCCTTCTTCCTGCAGATGAACGCCTCTTTACCTCGTTCCACGGGCTCGTACTACTAACCCTCCAAGTCGTGATCTGTTCCTTTGCCTTGTCCAGCTTCGACACTGGAAAAGACTAGCACTTCAACCACTGCTCAACTATAGGGAGACTCGATGGCGGCTAACCTAATGGCAAGCACAGATGCTGGACATGAGCTACAGCCTTATTTAACGAGAGCAAAGGGTCACTTGCCGAGGCGAAGTGTGCTATCTGACAGAACATGACAAGAGTAAACGTGACGCTTGATCAAGAGACGTATGCGGCGCTCGAAAGGCAAGCCAAGCGGGTGAGAAAACCGCCCGCGAGGGTAGCCCAGGAAATCTTGGCGGAAGGACTAGCCCGGCGGGATGCGGCCGCACGCCGGAAGAAGCTGGCTACGGATTATCTCGTGGGACGTGCAGACGTGCGAGCGTTACTCAAGGACCTGGAGTCCCCGCAACTGGAGTTGCTGGATGGCAACGAGTGAGTGGTAACCGTGTCAGACTTACCTGAAGACTGCGCATAATTCAGACCCTGGTAAATCCTTGTTTTTCAAGGGCGTGACCTCCTGACGGTGGACTAGATTCCCGCTTTCGCGGGAATGACGTCATGCCCGCGTAGGCGGGCATCCAGGAAAATCGCCGTTCGTAATTACGCGCAAGCTTCGACTTACCTCAGTTGCGTAATTTGCTACCCTCCGCTCATGCCCCGCCACCCCCGCATTCATGCGCCGGGTGCCACGGGTGACTTGTTCAGCCGTGTAACTTTACGAATCTGGCCGGGGAATAAATTCTTTGGCTACCGTCAGGCCATCGCGACGCGATGGGAGAATGTAGCAGAGTGGTGTTTGAACGTAGACCGGCCTTTGTCGGGTGGTATCGAATGCAGGCCGCTCATGCAGCGCGTCGAAGTTTGATCTCTGGTTCCAGACCAACGGCCGCAACGAGCCGCAAGACTCGATCAATCGTAATTTTTTGCAAGCTCCCGGACAGAATGCCTGTAACCGCACTCCGCGATAATCCTGTCCGCTCAGCGAGTTCTGCATGGGTCAGTTGTTGCCGTGTGACCTCGCGCGAGACCGCAGCAATTAAGTGCGCTTTCATTACCGCTTCCAATCCCCGGCTCTTAGGAAGCACTAATTGCTCAGCGAGATGCGCAGCGGATGAGAGTCTCTTCATAGCTTTAGCTCCTTGAGTCTTTTACGCGCCAAGTCGAGATTTTTCTTTGGTGTTGCGTGTGTCTTCTTTAGGAAGGCATGGAGGACGTAAACACCTCCACCTCCAGGAAGAACATAGAAGACACGCTACGCACCGGAGCGGTCTTTGAGCCGCAGTTCGTGTACACCGTTTCCGATGATCGGCAGTGGACGAGAAAGAGGCAGGGCGAGAGACTGTCCAGCGTCTAATCTCGCCAATGAGTCAGCCAGGTCACCTCGGACTGCTTCAGGGAATTGCTGGACCTCACGTTGGCATGCAGGAAGAACGATGACCACAACGGTAATGTCTCATTTATGAGACTCTTCGTCTAGGACTGGGGTAGAAGTAGGGGACGTTGCGGGATTAGTGGCCTTCAGAGTAGTAGAGAGGTTGCGCCCCACCTTGTCTTGAAAGATAGAAGTGTCAGACTTGCCTCAGTTGGGTAATTTGCTACCCGCCGTTTATGCCCCGCCACCCCCGCATCCATGCGCCAGGAGGACTCTATCCAAGGGAATGAGGGTCAGGCCTGCATATTAGACTTTATCTGAAATAACGAGCTTGCTCATGTCACACATCTTGTTTCTCTTCGCCCCGGAGGGGCGACTGACTGTAGCCCAGGGCGTCAGCCCTGGGAAACCAAACCCACACGGGCCTTCTCCTAGCCCCGGAGGGGCGAGAGAGAACGACCGGATCGAGGTCTTCCGCCCCTCCGGGGCTCCGGTCGCCGTATGGTCCTACTCCTACCCCACGGCTGGCGCCGTGGGCTACCTCCTCACGCCCCTCCGGAGCTTTATTTCGGATAAAGTCCATTGACTTATTCTGCTTGCAGTCCGCGGAGTGTCGTGGCGACCTTGAGTTGGTGCATAAAAGCGAACGACTCCTTCCCGTTCGTCCTGAGCGTCGCCGCGGCAGTGGCGAAGTCGCGGGACACTGTTCTTATATACAGTTTCGACGTAGACGCAGCAGTAGCATGCGCGGTGTGCAGGTATTTTCTGTCAGCTTCACCTTGCCATGCGGATGGAGGCGCGCTACAGCAGCACGGCTGTTGTTGAGCGTCCACTCTCTGGGGCATATAATCCTTAGCCAATGGGTACTCAAGTCGTTCTCACCTTACCGGACGATACCTATGAGCGGGTCGCCCAGTTCGCCGCGTATGCCAAGCGCAATGTGTCGGACATTATCGCGGCGGCGCTGGCCCTGAGTGAATTGTTAGACCGTAAGCAAGCTGGAGGATTGACGGACCTTGAACAGGCTAAGTTGGCCGTCCTAATGCGCACGTATGAAATGAGCACCAACAGTTGCCGCGCCTGCGCCACCGACAGCGCCTCGGTCTCATCGACCGGGTCCGCATTCTCTCTTCTTAAAAACATCCGATGCGCCGGGTTGGGCACCGTAATCGGCAGCCGCAACTCCGCCGCGGTCTCGCGCATAAACGTATAGAGATTATTGAGCGAACACACGCGCAGGTTCCTGGTCTTCGGCGCAATCTCCTCGGCAATCATCAGATCCCGCCAGGCCTGCACCTCCGGTACCCCGACCTGCAGCAACTTCCAGCCCTCCGCCGGCCAGCGAATCCCCACAAACTCCACAAAGCGCATCACCGCCGCCCGGTAGGTCCGTCGCGTATGCACACTCGCACAGCGACTCACCTAGGCCTCGAACAGCTCCGGCACGCCCAGGTAAAACCGCTCCGTCCGCACCCGGACCGCCGGCGTCTCACTGCCGGCCAACATCGGCGGCAACCCGACACCCTGCTCGATACTCACTACCTCAGTCGTTTCCATCCCCACCTTCGTCACAATCTGTCCCGTCTCTTATCCCCCATCTTCGTTGCCGATAAAAGCACTTATCGGTAGTCAGGGGCCGCGACTTTTGGCGGCAGCGCCGCGGCTGTCTCTCCTCGGGGTCATCCGCTCCTGTGCTGCCTGAGGCTATGTCCGGAAATCCTTACCTTTCCGGACGCCGAAACTTTTTCCCGGTTTAGGCAAATCGTCGGAGTCTACCGCTCGCCCGCTCAGAGGCACGGCCCTAACCGAGACTGTTCACTCTATGTGAGTAGTTCCTTGGGAGGCCAGAGCACCCGGAACAACTCCCTACTTGAGCTACCGATAATTCACAAAGAATACCGCGTAGTCGTCGAGCACTTGGTAGTTCGGCGACTTCTTCTCGACCACCGTCAACTCGGATAACCCCAACGTAAACTCCTTGCCATCAGACTTGCGCCGGACCTGGGCGGCAATATCCTCCCCCGCAAACATCATCCATTTCGAGTATCCCCCCAATCCGATCCCTACCAACTCAAAGCGATCACGATAGGATGGCTGGTGTTTTTTGAGCCGCTCATAAGCCAAGAATGGTCTAGTCAGTGGGGATAGCACTATGACAAGATTCTGCTAACCCTAAAAGTATGGAGGAGCGCAAGCGCAGGCGAGAAACCCAACGCGTCGTTCACAAGATCCTCAGGCTTGTCGAGAGCTATGAGACGATCGGCAAGCCCGAGTTTGAGACGATCCTCGATCACGTGATTGGGCAGGTGCACCGCAATACCGGGCTCAGTGTCGAGGTCATCGGGCAAAAGACCCCGACGGTGCTCCAAGCCCTCCCCCAGGAATACGGGCAATTGCCGGAGGAGGCCCGCTCATGGGAGGCGCTGATCACCTACCTATACCTCAAGTATCTGCGAGAGCTGGGCGTGCTGAAGGATTAGGAAAGAAGAGAGCGCCACTGCATCTGACTGCCCCCGCTTACGGTTGTGACTGAAGCTGAAACCCACGGTCGAGCGGCGGCAGGTGAGCGGCAAGCGTTCCCCACATAGACCGTCACGCCCTAGTTGACTGAGATTCCGTCTTAGCCCTTCTTGCTGCTGTTGTGAGAGTCCAGGAATTCCTAATTAATCGGACACTTTGAAATCCCAATAAAAACAGCACCTTGCGCGTCCGGGAAATCAGGCCGAAAATGTACCTTGAAAATTCGCCTTGCCCCCCTCCGTAAAAGGTGCAATAGTTGCACGCTACACGAGAGTACATGCCAACTCTGCAACGCTTCGGTGCCACGAGCATTCGCATGTATGCCGACGATCATCACCCGCCGCATTTTCATATCGTGGGGGCAGATTTTCAGGTGCTGGTGCGGATTGTCGATCTGACTATCATCGCGGGCGCAGCCCGAAAAACCCAGCTTGCCGAAGCCCTGGCATGGGCGGAAAACCACCGCGAGTGGCTTGCCCTCAAGTGGGTCGAATTGAACGAACGGGAATAACCATGCCGAAAAAAATCTTGCCGCGCATTGTCGCCGTCGCCGCTAGAAAAAGACCGCACACCCTGCACCTTCGCTGGGCACACGGCGGCGAGAATATTGTTGATGTCTCTGCCATGCTCGAAAAATTTCGTGTCTATGCCCCTCTGCGACAGAACGCGGCGTTATTCCGGCGTGTCCGCGTCGGTGAGCATGGCACGGATATCGTCTGGTCTGACGAACTGGATATGTCCGCTGATACGCTCTGGCGGCTCGCACAAGAGCAATCAGGCGTCACCATGTCCGCAGAAGATTTTCGGCAGTGGCGACAACAAAAAGCCTTGACACTCGATGCGGCGGCCTCGGCTCTCGGCATCAGCCGCCGCATGGCCGCGTACTACGATCACGGGGACAAGCCTATTCCTCGTGTGGTCGCGCTTGCAACACGGGCACTGACCTAAGCGCCAAAATCAACATCTTGTGTCCTGCCGGAAGCCGCGCAAGCCGCATAATTGGTCTTTATGTCAAGCGTTTTGAGGTAGGTGTGGGAAGGGGGCCACCGAGCCGTGGCAGAAGCCGCCTTTGTAGGGTGTCATGCCTCCAATATCAGCCGGGCGTTGCAGAAGAAGGTCCTCTCACCGAAGAGACCTTAGGCAAGTCTGACACCATTACCAACCCTAATGTGTCCTCTCAGGTTCACTTCAAACTGCTGCATGGCCGCGGTCCGGTGATCCGTGTTCACTTGCCGAGGCGAAGTGTGCTATCTGACAGAATATGACAAGAGTAAATGTGACGCTTGATCAAGAGACGTGTGCGGCGCTCGAAAGGCAAGCCAAGCGGGTGAGAAAACCGCCCGCGAGGGTAGCCCAGGAGATCTTGGCGGCAGGACTAGTCCGGCGGGATGCGGCCGCCCGCAGTAAGAAGCTGGCCGCGGATTATCTCGCTGGCCGCGCAGACACGCCAGCCTTACTCAAGGACCTGGAGTCCCCGCAACTGGAGTTGCTGGATGGCGACGAGTCGTGAAACCAGCGAAGTCCGCAGGGTTGATATTCTGTGGATTCACTGCGATCCATCTGTGGGAGTAGAGCCGCAAAAGATCCGCACCTGTGTTGTGGTTTCAAACGATCTTGCCAACCAATACGGACAAGCAGTCACCGTTGTCCCAACCCAGGCAGATACAGCGGAGCGAGCACGGCGCGCATATATAGTTGATTTACGAAAGCCACGGTCAGATCTCGAGGCAGCGCGGGGAGCAAACGCCTCGATGATCATGACCTACGACCGACGTCGTATCGTCAAACGAGCAGGCCGGATTTCCGCCGACACCCAACACGCCCTAGACCACGCGCTCAGCCTCCATCTCGGGCGCGTCTCTGTCTAGCCGCGTTCTCACGGTAACTCTCCAGCGGGAGGTAATCGTGTCAGACTTGCCTCAGTTGTGTATTTGCCACCCTCTGCTCATGCCCCGCCACCCACGCATTCATGCGCTAAGCCAGGAGGCAAGAGATTGGTACACACGACCCTAGCGTCTGTCCACCGTAGGGGCGAAGCATTTGCGTGTCAGGCTTCCAACGGCGTTGGTTTATACGGGGCAAATGCTTCGCCCCTACTCACACAGCTACGAACAGTGTCTTAATGTCGTGCATTCCGATTTAGGAGGACTCTATCACCTCCTGGCCCGGGGCAATAACGGACAAGCCGTATATCTCACCGCAGCCGCTTATGACGCGTTCCTCACCGCGCTCCACACCACCCGCGAGCGGCCCCCCTTAGACTGGCCATGGAGCGGGCATGCCGAGTATTTGGGGACGTCGCCGCGCGGGTTGAGTGATCCGGGACCAGTCCGCGGAGAGTTAACCACCCCTGCCCAATACGAAGCCTTTGTGC
>JACQEL010000437.1 GCA_016200595.1 Deltaproteobacteria bacterium | reverse complement strand
GGAGCAATTGGACGAAATGAACGAAGAGATAGGCGCCAAAAATGACGCGGAACAAGCTGTACTGCCCACCGGTCCAGCCGTTGTTCATTGACACACCAGCTTCAGCATACAACGAGCTTCACTCTACAAAGCGTAAGACATTACCGCTCGCAACCTTGGTTGCGTCCGTGGATAGACAGGTGCTTTGCCTTCCTCATATGTTTGGGGTAAGAGGCATATGAAAGCATATCAGGCTGTAGAGGTTGAGCAAAGCAAGAGTGTAGTCTGGATGGAACCCTTCGACGGTGCTCAGGACAGGCTCCGCGGAATCCGGGAGGTGTGAGCAGGGCATCCCGCATTACAGCCGGGCTACCACAGGGACTGAGGGGAGATTTTGTCCACAAATGAAGCTTCTTTCTCGCTCTCCCACACGCGGGAGCGGATCGGGGTGAGGACCTGTATTGATGTCATGGGTGGCAGGAGTCGATGGCTGTCGGGCTGGATGGGTGGTCGTGCTGGCGCAGCAGCAAATAGGCAAGCAGGATCATCACATTAAGTTATGTACACACTTCGCTGAAGTACTCTCCTTATCACCGAGACCGGCTGTGATCGCGGTCGATATCCCCATTGGGCTCCTGGATACACCCCAACCCGGAGGACGAGAATGCGACCGCCAAGCGCGCCGATTACTCGGTCGCAGAGCTAGCAGTGTATTCACGCCACCGACTCGATCATTACTGGAATCAACCCGCTACGAGCAGGTTCGCTCTCATGGCGTAAGCATGCAAGCGTTCAACATTTTGCCGAAAATTCGCGAAGTAGACCGCTTGATAACGCCAGAGTTGCAGACCAGCATTCACGAGTCTCATCCCGAACTTGCCTTCAGGTCTCTGGCCGGTGCTCCGATGCAACATAACAAAAAGATGGCTGCAGGTCATAGGGAAAGGCTGAGGGCACTCTCACAAGCCCAAGGAGAATCACTGCGCGAAATCAGCCGGCGTGTGAGCGATGCTTTGCGGGATTACAGACGTGTGCAGGTAGTACCGGATGATATACTCGACGCTTCCATCTTAGCGTGGACAGCTCTGCGCATCGCCAACGGACAAGCCACCCGTTTACCCCCCGACCCACCGGTCGATCGGAAAGGATTGCGGATGGAGATTTGGCACTGAAGTTTCAAGACGCTAGTACTTCATCGAGCCCAATATCTGGGCCAAGAGCCGGTACACCTCAGGGATCAGGAGGATGGGCTGACCCCTGCCCTGCTGCACGTTGCTGCCACGATAGAGCGGGTCGCGCAGGAGCAAGGAGAGTGGGAACAGGTAATCCGAATACGGGGTCACCAATTGCCAGGACATGCGGATCTGTGGGGGGAGCGCAGGGACAAACCGGCGAGCCTCCCCTTTCCCTTCTAATGAGATTTGACGGACAAAATCGGTAATGCGACTGCCGGTCAGGAAATGGTAGGACAGGCTTCCAGCCTGTCCACAGCACGGGCTAGAAGCCCGTGCCACCAAACCTCAATTGCCGATCTTGCTCGTCAAAGTTCATCAGGGGTAGGCGAGGTTTCGCTCCCTCTCCATTGTCCCCCAAGTAGAGAGGCCCCTGCGGTCACCATCCCAGGCAAAGTTCTTCATCCTAGGCCTGGGCCTCCTGCAGCTCTTCGAGGAATTCCTCCTCGATCTGCCACAGTTTGCGAGCCATGCTGGTCGATCCTTCCAGCATCTTGCTGGCAGAAGAAATTTGCGTTTTGATCAACGGCTCCCAAGGGGTGTCTTTCGTCCAGGCAGTCGCCTTTTCGTACCAGCCGAGGGTTTCCTTCGCCAGCTTTTCGTTGGTGTCGAGGTAACTGGACATCACTTGTTTCATGCCGGTCCGCCACGAGGTATACACGTCATTAGACAACAGAGACGCCGAAGAATGATTCTTCTCTTTCTTAGTCATAGCTGATACTCCTTCTCGTACTCTGCGAGGGATCACTGCCGGTCGGTGTCGGCCTTTTCTCCTGCGCCCGCCAGCTGCTGGCATAGTCGTTCTCTCTTTTCAGTGTGCGTAGGTGTCAGAGGACCATGACGTCTGCGGCTCAGAGATCTGCGTAGAGTGTTCCCTCAGCCACTGCCCGACTTGAGGCCAAAGTTTCTTGTGCGCCGCGGCGCTCACCACCGCCCCGACATGGCCGGTGGGAAAGAGGAGGTTGTGGGCATCGCTGCTGCCCACCAGGGTGACGAGGGGCAGGCTGGACTTGGGGTGTACCACGTCATCATATTCACCGACGACGTTGAGCACCGGGCAGGTAATGCGCTGCAGGTCTGCCACTTTTGTTCCTATGTGCAGACGATTTTGCATCAAGAGATTCTGCTGAAAGATGTCCTGGGTGACTTCACGGAAAATCCGGCCAGCCAGCGGGACATCGCTGTTCATCCAGCGTTCGAACCGCGTAAACATCTCCGCATAACCTTCCTTGTCCTGGTTGCGATGGAGGCCCATATACTTATCCACCGCATGGTGGACGGGAGACATAGCAGTGAACGCAGCTTTCATAAACCAGGCGGGACAGTTCCCATACGTCGCGGTGATTTGCTCGAGGGTCTCAGGACGCAGCTTGTCCAGCAAACCGAAGAGAGGGACCTCTCGCACACTCATATCGAGAGGCAGCGTAAGGGTGATGAGATTTTCCACCGTTTCGGGGTGGAGCGCAGTGTACATGGTAGTGAGCATACCGCCAAAGCAGTAGCCGAGGAGCGAGACCTGCTCGACACCGGCATGGAGCTGCACGGCGCGCACGGCGTTGGCCACATCGCCGTTGACATAAGCGTCGAACCCACGCCAGCTATCGGCACGGGTGGGCGGAATCCAGTCCGTCAGATAGACATCAATCCCCTGATTGAGCAGGTTCTGCACCACACTTTTGCCCGGCAATAAGTCAAGGATGTAAGGGCGCTTGATCAGCGCGTACACCAGCAGCAGCGGAGTGGATCGGGAGGTCGCAGTTGCCTGGTAATAGCGCAGCCGCACCTTCCCTTCTTCGTAAATCACTTCATAGGGTGTAGTCGGGGGAACATCTTCCTTAAACGGAAACGGTTCGTTCAGGCCATTGCGCAAGCCTTCGAAGTAGCGAATGGCCCCGTCCATCCAGTATTGGGGGAGATGATTGAACAGAGACGGCATACTCTGCTCCTTTCTGCAGGTGGTCGGTGGTTTAGGCAGCGGGCGTCGAGAAAGTGTTCGGTTGGTGACCGTTCAGCTTGGCTGGTAGTGCTTGTAGAGGCGTGCCGGGCCTGGTGCGGGAGGCGCGCCTTTTTCGCTGGGATGGCACGCCAGCCGTCAGCGGGCGTACTTCTCGGTGCAAGGCTTGAAGTTGCGCGTCCTGAGCGGCGAGGCGCGTCGAGAGAGACTGGACTCCCTCCTGCAGGGCTTGCACTGCCGCTGCCGTAGGCAAACCAACAACCGGCCACAGCCCGCCAAAGAAGGCTCCCGCCCACGCATTCCCTAACCGCTGCCAGCGTAAGCCCATATCAAGAGTGCGGGCCACTATGTCACCAAACAGTGAGTTTCTATACAACCCGTCAGTTGAAGCGCTAGCCAGCCGCACCCAGGCATCATAACTTTTCCAGGCTGCCTCGGTGGCTTCTTGTTCCTTCCCGACTCCCCAGGCCCATTTCGTTCCGGCCAGAGGGAGTTCAAGAAAGGTTGCAGTGTACATGGTCATCAAGTCTGCCACATTGTGCTGAGCTTGTTCCGCCACGATTTTTCTCCTTCTTGCAATTTCACGTACAGGGTTTAGGACGTTGCAGTATTAGACTTTATTCGCCCTCAGCTTTTGCAACTGTTTTTGCTACTGTTTTGTGTATGAAGGATTATGACCGATAAATTCTTTTGCGATGGCTACCGGATGAAAAGGTTTCTGATTACGGCTTCTTAGCCCGCTCAGGATTATAGAGCTTTTTGTTAGCCTCCGGAGTTTACAGGACAGTGACTGAACGCTGACATTTTCGTGAAAGTCGGTTTCATATCCTGTCTCCGTCTTCAAGCAAGGAGTAGGCCAGATTGACGGTAAAAGCCCTAAAGTCAGGTAAGTAGGCAAAGAGAAAATAGGTTTTCTCCTCTGGGCGTATTTGGGATGCAATTGAAAGGCGAGAAAGAGCAAGAATGCCTGAACACCCAGCAGCAACCTGTTGCTCTAGCAACAGGGCATGCGGGTCTGGAAACGCGCAAAACCGCAATAATCCCCGCAAAAAAGGAGGACAAACTTAGCAGCCTTTTCCCACGAGCTTAGGGAGAGATTCGGGCGGCGAGCTGAGCAAGGTTTTCGTAATGAGTTGACGAGAGAGTAAGAAAAAAGGCGACAATTGTTTTATAGCAGACAGTTTGTTTTAACAACTCTCTGTGATTTTTTAATAGACAACCTATGCCAAATCCGCTTTACAGCGGTTTTGATTTGCGCGAGGAGACAAACCGTTTTCTCAGTCGTAGGCCGGGATAAGGCCGCAGGCCGTTCCCGGCGTGCTCGGCTCTGCTTTATAGCGCTTTGCACTTGCGTGCATCCTGGGAGCGCGCCCAGCGGAGCAGGACACATCCAACTGAAGACCGCTTTAAGTGTAGTGCTCCTCGCAGGATAGGCCAGCGGCGTATCCCAACAAAGACTTTTACTCTTGGTGACGAAGCCAGCTCGGCTGCGCGGTGCTAAATCGAAACACACGACCTTGGCCACTTTACGACGCGACCGCTCGAGGTGTCATTCTGAGTGCCCCATAGCGCGGGGCGCGCTAATCGAGCCAGGCAAGAACAACGAAGTAGTAGCGTGTTTATGTTGAATCTAGGCATAAATGTTCACGGCCCTATCCCGTTCGTCCTGAGCGTAGCCGCGCAACGGCGAAGTCGAAGGACAAGACTTCAACGCCCAGTTTCGCTGTAGCCGCGCTAAACCAGGAGGCAAGAGATTGGTACACACGACCCTAGCGCCTGTCCACCGTAGGGGCGAAGCATTTGCGTGTCAGGCTTCCCCACGGCGTTGGTCTATACGGAGCAAATGCTTCGCCTCTACCCACGCAGCTACGAACAGTGTCCTCATGTCGTGCATTCCGGTTTAGTAGTGTGCGCTACGCGCACGACAGATTTGTTCATGAGCAGCCCTTCGGCTTCGCTATTGAGGTCGAGCGCATGACCTCCTTTTCCACACTACTTCTGCGAGGCAAACTTCTCTAATAGACCAAGAACTGCCTTCACTTCGTCCCCGTCAAGCCGCTCACGGAGAATGCCGAGAAAGCGTCCCTCTCCAAGAAGCTCACGCTGGCGGGTAAGCCAGTGGAGGTCGATGCGAACTTGGGGCGAGCGCAGATCTAGTCGGATTACCAAGCTTTTCAGATTGAGAGAGATACCTTCTTCCAGAGCGCCGCGTGTTGAGAAAGCGCAGTAGGAGTGACAACCAGTACGCCGGTGCGACTGTTTAGGATGCCCGTGTCGAGCCTATGGGCCAATACATCCTTCGGCCCAATCTCCCACTCATCAAAGAAGACGTTGAGGCCCGACTGGTGCAGATTCTCCGCCAGTCGTCGCACCCATTCGCTGTCGGCGTGTGCGTAGGAAAGGAAGACGTCGAACTTGTCCGGCATACATCCCCCAAACTAGGAGTGCAGCTTCAAGCAGTCCTTTTGTTTTGCCCTGGTAGCTCAGCCTCGGTCCTTACAGATCGAGTAGATCGAGGACCCGGCATTTTCTATCTTCCCTGAGTCAGTTCCACCTCTCTGATTCGCGAACGGGCAGGTTCAAGCTGCTTGATCTTCACATACATAATCGTCTGTTCCTTTTCGGCCTGCATTTGTGCTCCCTGGCGGCTCCACTCATTGAACTCTTCGTCCCCTTCCAAAAGAAGAGCCACAAGTGCCTGGTCAGGAATGAGATCAGCCCACTCCGGATGTTCGCGTACGTATCGGTCGAATTCGCTCACCAATTCAGCATTTCTCACTTCAAAGAGGGTCATGGCATCTCTCCCCGCAAAAACTTCTCCTTGTATATTTGCCAGTTTTTATTAATATCCTCATCCGCCAAGTTCAAAGCGTCAGCATAGGCCAAGCGAAGATTGTCCTTTTCCTGTCTGCTTTGTAAATCATAGCGGTCACAGTGGGCAAAGTCATGGGAGCAGTCGTAGCGAATTACCGGTTTCCACACTCCTTTCGTGATCTCGACTTCCAACTGAACCATAAAGCTAATTACCATACCCTTATCAGTCTGATGATAGTGACGTTTGCGGGCTCCGTCTCCGAGACGGATGAGATACTCTTTCTCAGCCAAATCTGGTCTCCTCTGCGGATACCCCTATGAGGCTACACAGGCTTAAACTTTGGTACCGAGATGTCCTCAGTCCAATCCTCAAACGTCACTTCCACCGGCATGCCGATCTGCACTTTCTCCGGCGGGCAACCGACTACGTTGCTCATCAGCTGCGGCCCTTCGTCCAGTGTGATAAGCGCGACCACGTAAGGGACATCAGCGGCAAACGCTTGCGTCACTGGACGATAGACGATGGTAAATGATAACACCTTCCCGCGGCCCGAGGCCTTGACCCACTCCACCCGATCGCTCATGCAGGCCGTACAATAGAGCCGTGGATAGAACTGGTGGTGTCCACACGCCGGACACTTCTGAATACGCAGCTCGTGCTGTTTACAACCTTCCCAATAGGGTTGGGTCTCTCGCGTCGGGACCGGAACCGGTTTACTGGCTGGCGCTGCCATTACCCTCTCTCCTTTCCTAAAATCATGCTGCAGTGGGTAGACATGATCCCACCCTGGCCGTGCACCAAGGCGATCTCCGCCTCTTTGACTTGACGCGGGCCACACTCGCCGCGCAATTGATGCACAGCCTCAGTAATCGAGAACAAGGAACCCGGGTGCCCGGGATGGCAGTGGGACATCAGCCCACCGTGGGTGTTAAGTGGCAATTCTCCGCCAAGCTCGATGCGACCGCCTTCCACGAATCGGCCACCTTCCCCCTTGGGACAAAAGCCCAGATCTTCCAATTCGATAATCACGACTGGCGTAAAACAGTCATACAACTCGGCTACGTCGATGTCTTTGGGACCCAGGCCAGCCATCGCATAGGCCCGCTCGCCGGCTTCCTTGGCAGCGGAAGTCGTCAGACTACGCGCCTGACTGATATGCTCGTGTGAGTGCCCCTCCCCTACGCCTAACATGTACACCGGGCGGTTTTTGAAATCTTTTGCTCGCTCGGCTGAGGTCATCACCACCGCAGCGCCGCCGTCAGAAACTAATGAGCAGTCGAGCAAATGTAACGGGTGAGCGATCATTTTGGAGTTCAGTACATCGTCGATGGTAATCGGCTGACGCATTTGCGCGGCCGGATTCAGAGAGGCGTGCTTACGACAGGCCACCGCCACCGCGGCCAGTTGCTCACTCGTAGTGCCATAGGCGTGCATATGCGCCTGGGCAATCAGCGCGTAAAAACCCGGGATGGGCGGACCGTAGGGTCGCTCGAACTGCGCATGCCCGGCGGTGGACATCGCCTCTATCGCCCGGTCGCGCGAGAGTCCAGACAACATATTATCGGCCATAGTAATCAGCACCGTGTTGCACACACCGGTAGCGATGGCCGAAGCGGCATGATGCATAATCGCCAGCGTTGTGCCGCCGCCGGTGGCGACGTTGAGGCAGTAGCGCGGAAATATCTGCATGTACTCGGCAATCATCTCCGCGTGGTACATATAGGGCTCAACAAACGAGGTGCAGGTGATCAGCCCATCGACTTGCTCCTTGGTGATACCGGCATCTTCCAGGGCGAGTTTTGCCGCTTTGACGTAGAGTTGGGTGGCACTGAGGTGTGGGACAACGCCAACTTCGGTATCAGCCGCGCCGACAATTGCGACTTGGCTACGGAGAGATTCCATCACTATCGCCTCCTTATGTGGGTTGAGCTGCCGCATCGTTCGACGCGGTGCGCGTATCCTATCCGCTCTCTCCTGCCGCTGCAAATCGCAGAACCTTCGGCGCTTGCCAGGAAAGTCGATTTTTTCACTTGCCCAAGAGTGCGCATCGTAGTATGGGAAGTGAAAGCGATGGCGCAGAAGATAACAAGCTATGACCTCGGCAGCAAAGCCCTGGTCACGTCTGGACCAGGCAGGCACCAAGGCCTAGATACCGTGTATTACACCACAGGACAGGGGGACCAGTTTGGTTCGATGCACGACTGGCAACGGTGGCAGCAATGAAGATGTCAAGGCTCTTTTATAAGACACTGGTGATTATCGTCATCCTCTTTGGCGTCATTGCTGCAGCCACGTCGGTCCTCTCTGGTTGGAATCTCTACCGACACCTGACCGCGCAATACCGGAGTGAGGGCACGGCGCTGGCGAAGAGCATTGCTGATTCGACTGTCGAGACGCTCCTCCATAGCGATGCCGCCACGATTCAAGCGACCATCGACCAATTTTTGGAGATCAAGGGCATCTCGTACGTGTTCGTCGTGGACGCGCAGAACGAGATTATCGCGCACACCTTCGTGCCTCGTATCCCCCCCGAACTCCTTCAGGTCCAGGGCAATCAACACGCGATCTCTATTCAAGACCTGCATATCAACGGGATGGGAGACTTTATCGACGTCGCGGCCCCTGTCCTGGTCGGCGTTGCCGGCTATGTCCATATCGGACTCGACAAAGAGACGATTAGAGCTGCCATCCGCTCGGCTATTATCAGCCAGCAGTTTCTCCTGTTCGCGATTTTTCTCGTCAGCGTGCTGGTCGTCTACTTCCTGGTGAATCGGGTTTCGCAACCCCTGAATCATCTCATCGCGCATGTGGAGCGGCTCGCCACCCATGACTTCTCAACGCCAGTGACCAATCAAGCCGAGATTGTTGAGCTCGCGCAGAACTCTAAAGACGAAATCGGCGAACTGGCCACCTCTTTTCTCTCAATGGAAGGCGCCCTGCAGCAATCCATCGAAAATCTCAAGGCGACCACGGCAGCCAAGGAGCGCATCGAAAGTGAACTGCAGATCGCCCGGGATATCCAGATGAGTCTCCTGCCGAGGATCTTTCCGCCGTTCCCGAAGCGCTCGGAATTTGACCTGTACGCCACGATCGAACCGGCGCGTCAGGTAGGAGGAGACTTCTACGACTTTTTCCTCATCGATGATGAGCGGCTGTGCTTCACCATCGGCGATGTTTCTGGCAAAGGCGTGCCCGCATCTTTATTTATGGCCATAACCAAGATGCTATGGCGAGTCGTGGCCAACAAACATGCGCGTCCAGACAAAGCGCTGGCGGACTTGAACAAGGAACTCTGCCGCGACAACGAATCCGTGATGTTTGTCACCGTTTTTTACGGGATATTGCATTTTCGCACAGGGGAATTGGAATACAGCAACGGCGGTCATAACCTGCCATTTTTTCTCTCCCCAAATGGCAAGGTCCAGCTCCTGGAAAACACTGGCGGGATGGCGCTAGGGGTAATGGAGGAGGTAATCTATAAGGCTAAGACTATCACGCTGCAGGCAGGCGAGGGATTGTTCCTGTACACCGATGGGGTCACCGAGGCAATGGACCGTGCTGGCAACCTCTTTACCGAGCCACGTTTGCAAGACTGCCTGCGCGGCGTGAATGGAGGTTCGCCAACCGAAGTCATCCGTAACGCCTTAGAGGCGGTGAAGCAATTTACGGCTGGCGCCGAACAAAGTGATGATATCACGACCTTGGCGATCCGCTACCTGCGACACTGAGCGGAAGATGAGGCGACCATGAGCGCAGAGATGACGGTTTTCTTCAATAATCAACTAAGCGAAATCGAACGTTTAGGACAGATTGTGAACGAGTTCGCCGAGCGACATCAGTGGTCACCCCAGGCGCTCTTTGAGGTGAATGTCGCGTTGGAAGAACTGCTGACCAATGTGATCTCCTATGCCTACGAAGACACTCAGGACCATGAGATTACCCTGCACTTGGCTTTTGCCGATGGCGAAATGACCGCGGAACTCGAGGACGACGGCCAGCCCTTCAATCCCTTAGAGAAGGCGGAACCAGATCTCAGCACCCCCCTAGAGGAAAGACCAATCGGCGGACTGGGCATTTTTCTGGCGCGGAAGTTTATGACCGATCTGACCTATCAAAGGCACGATGGGAAAAATCTCTTGAAACTCAAAAAGACCATTACCAATGAGGAGTAAAAATGGAAACGAGCGAAACAAAAATCAACGACATCGTTATGCTCGGGCTCACTGGAAAGCTTGACGCCCTCACCTCCCCGCCCTTGCAAACAAAACTCCTGGCCGCAATTGCCGACGGCGAAAAGCACTTCGCCGTCGATTGTGCGCAGCTGGAGTACATCAGCAGCGCGGGCCTCCGCGTGCTGCTCCTGGTCACCAAACAGTTGCGTTCCGTGAGCGGCAAGATGGTCCTCTACGCCCTAAAACCCCACGTCAAAGAAGTATTTGATCTGGCCGGCTTCTCTGCCGCGCTGCCGCTGTGCGGTTCACAGACCGATGCGCTCGCGAGTTTCCGGCACTAATGTCCTCCTCAGGGCTGCTGGCGAACAACTCTAGTGTCGCGTCTACTCTAAATCTGTGCGTAGCCGGCAGGAGAAATGCATTCATGCTTCGACTTCGCTCGCGCGTAGCCTGTCCTGAGCTTGCCGAAGCCTGTCCTGAGCATAGTCGAAGGGGGCTCAGCACGAACGGGGCTGGCTTTCTGCGTTTTTTCTCCGTTCGTCCTGAGCGTAACCGCCGTAGGCGGTGAAGTCGAAGGACATCCTCAGCGCATAGTTTTAACGTAGACACCGCACTATCGTGCGCCCAGCGCACGCGACTTCGCTGTCCTTGCGTGGCTCGATGAGCGCGCCCCCGCCACCTGACTTATGGTGCATGACGGCGTTGCCACAACCGCGCCGGCGGGAACTCAGGCCCCGTAACCTAGCGGAGACCTCGCCTCATGAATAAGTCTCGCAAGGCTATCCGCTGCATCTCCCCATTACCAGCAGCAGCTTGTAGCCTCGCCAACCTCCCCTCGAAGGGCCCGATGCTCCAGCATGCCTCCTCGGCGAGGTTTTCAAGCGGCTCGCCTCTTTCATTGAGCGGACAGATATCCCGCATCTCGCTCACGCTGCCATCCTCACGCTCCTCTATCCAGCGCAGCGGCAATCCTTGTGTCCGGCAGACATACGGTCGGTGTGCATAGATACGGCAGGCACCTTCTTCGTTCAGAAAGGCGCAGGCACCCTCTGTGTGTGGGGTCTCT
>JACQEL010000436.1 GCA_016200595.1 Deltaproteobacteria bacterium | reverse complement strand
TCCAGGGGCTTGCCGAGTGGCCCGATCAGGTCATCACTGTGCGTTATCATTTTCGTCATGCCTTGTATCAGCATGAACTGTATCGCCGGATTGGCTTGGCCCAGCGGGTGCGGTGGCATCGCCAGCTCGGTGAGCACTTCGCGACTATCTACGGGGAGCGCAGTCAGGAGATTGCCGGCGAGTTAGCCGTCCACTTTGAGCGGGGGCGGGATTACCCACGCGCCATTTCCTATTGGCAGCAGGCAGGGGAGCACGCGCTCCAGCAGAGTGCTTACCAGAAAGCGCTCGGGCAGGGTCAGGCGGGCTTGGCGCTCCTGACGCAGCTTCCAGCTACAGTGGAACGCGGGCAAGCAGAGCTGAAGTTGCGCCAACTGGTCAGCGCGGCGCTGGCGATCAGCCGGGGGTTTACCGATGACGAATTAGAAGAAAACCTGCAACGCGCCCAGCAGCTCTGCCGTGAGTTGCAAGATGAGGCCGCGCTGGTGCCGGTGGTGATTGGTTTGACGCGACGGCACCTGTGGTGTGCCAATCGCGCGGCGCTGGAAGACCTGGCACGACAGGAGGAATCCTTAGCCGAGCGTCTCACTGATAGTCAACTGCTGGGGCAACTTCACGCCCAACTCGCTTGGATCAAGCTGGTCCGCGGGAAGCATGTCGAGGTCGTGAAGCATTATCAACACGTCCGTACGCATTATGATCCGCAAGCCCACCAGTTCATTTTCTCTTCCTTTACCGGAGATCCGCTTGTCACAACGCTTGGCGCATCTAGCGTGAGCCTGAGTCAGGCAGGGCGGCTCGAGCAGGGTTGGAACCATGCCGCGCAGGGACTCGCGTGCGCTGAGGAGGCGCACCAGCTTGCCGTGTTGACTTTCGCGCTGCTGTACGCCGGGATGGTGAAGCACTTGCGTGGCGAATATGCTGAGGCCTGGCGACTCGCCCAAAAAATGCATGCACTCGCTCGAGAGCATGAGCTGCCGCTGGCGGTGATACTGGGGGCGCTGCTCCAAGGCGGGATGGCCGTGCACAGTGGTGCACCAGCGGATGGTATCGCCCTACTCACTAACGGGCTCGCGCAGTATCGCGCCACAGGGACCCAACTTCTTGTGCCATATTTTCTGTCTTTCCTGGCTGAAGGCTATAGGCAACAAGGGCAGGTCGTACAGGCGCTGCAGGTCGTGCATGAAGCCCTCAGCCTGACCGCGACCAATCTCGACGTCTTCTGGGAGGCGGAGCTGTATCGGCTCAAGGGGCGGCTAACGCTGCAACAGTTTCGAGTTTCAAGCTCCAAGTTCCAGGTCCACCAAAGTCCAAAGTCCAAAGTCCAAAGTCCAAAGTTGAAAAGTCCGAGCACCCAACACCTACCACCCCAGCGGAGGCGGAAGCCGAAGCGTGCTTTCTGAGGGCCATCGAGATTGCGCGCCAGCAGGAGGCGAAGCTGTTGGAACTGCGGGCGACAATAAGTCTCGCTCGCCTATGGCAACAGCAGCGAAAGAAGAAAGAAGCGCGACAGAGGCTGGCCCAGATCTATAACTGGTTCACGGAAGGGTTGGACACGAAGGACCTGCAAGAGGCTAAGGCGCTGTTGGCAGAGTTGGCATAGGCAACGTAGCTTCGGCTGTGGCCGGTCTCCTGACCGAGCCACCAGCTGTGCTAGCGTTCTGGCCTTGCGGTGTCGGCGGGGTCAGGAGACCCACGCCGAGCCGGAGGGGGTAAAGGTTTGTGCGCCAGCTACGCCGCTGCGTGTTCGGGCCTGTCCCGCAGGACCATGAGCTTGTGCGCGGCAATCGGCAGGAGAGCGTAAGTACGCCCATCCGGTCCGGCAAATTCCACCTCGAACGTGGTACTATCGTAGGACATCACCACTGTGCCGATTTGGCCACGACGCAAGAGCAGCGACTGCCCCGTTTCGAAATGCTTAATAGGGAGGTTTTCCAGTAAAGCCACCACATCGTGCAGGTGAATGTTGTCATTCATAGCTTACACGATATAGCAAGTTGTCAGCCGAGGAAAGTCTTCCCCGTGTCGGACAACCCATGCACTTAACACGATAGCAGCACTTTTTGTCGTCGTCAGAGGAAAACGAAGGACATAGACCTCGCCAAAGCCATTATCGCCTCTCGGTTCGACTTGGTCGGAATCGGTCGCGGCATCGGGTAGGGCAGAGCGCAAGATATCGGCATTAGCGAGTGTAATACCGAGCACCGATTCAAATACTCGCGCTTTGTTCCTGCCGTCGCGATGCAGGGGGTTAAGCGTGTAGTCCTCTAGTTTCGTTCCGAGGTCCGCACGCCCGCCGTTGGGAAGTTTCATTTCAAGGCAGCATCGCCCGTTTCCCAGCCATCTTTGGCAACTGCAGCCCCTTCTGTCCTTTTCCCCAAAAGAACGTGAGGAAGTCCTTGAGGTGCGCCCGCCAGCTCGTCCAGTTGTGCCCGCCCGCCAGTTCCTGAAAGAAGCACGGGCAGCCTTTCGCTTCGAGCAGAGGGACAAGTCGCTGATGAGCAGGGATAAACTGCGGCTCGTACGTGCCCACGTCAAAGTAAAAGGCGATACTGGCAGTGAGCCCACCCACCAGGGCGGTGAGGGTTTCCTCTGCCACAAAAAAGGCACTGGATTGGCCACCCGCCTTAGCAAACAGCTGCGGTCGCGACAGGGCGAGGTACGTCGCGATCAGCCCACCCAGCGAGGCGCCTATGACCCCCCGAGCCTCACGCTGGGCCAACGTGCGGTAGCGGCTATCGATATCGGGAATCAGCTCCTGCTCGACGAAGCGCGCATAGTCTTCGTTGGCGTGGTACTCGTGCATGCGATCGACTGGATCGACCATGACGGCGATCAGCGGAAGAATAGCTTTGCTGTGGATCAGGTTGTCCACCACGGTGGCCAGTTGGGCGCGGGTGAGGTATTCACCGCCGTCGTGTACGTAGAGGGTGGGAAAGCGTTTGGCTCGGGCTCTGTTATAGCCGGGCGGAAGGTAGACGTAGACCCGCCGCTGGTTGTGCAGCAGTTTGCTCTCGTAGTCAAATTCCTCGACTCGGCCATGAGGGATAGTGGGTATCCATTTTAACTCCGGCGGCTCCTGGAGATCACCCACCACAAAGAAGGAGTTCTGCTCGCCGATGCCGTTGTCAACCGTACTGGGGCAGAGGGGGTCCACGATCCACTGTCCATCGACAATGAGCTTATACTCAACCCGTACTGGCTCATGGAACTCCAAGGTGTGGTAAAAGATCCCGGTCTGCCCCAACGGGGTCATCGCCACGCCGTGCAGATCCCATTGATTAAACTCACCAGTGAGGGCCACCTGCCGCACTCCGGGGTTATGGTAGATAAAATGGACAGAGGATTCATCAATCATAGGGGTACCGAGCACTTTTTCTAATCGCTGCCGCCAGGTGGGAAAGGTAGGGGCAGCCTCTTCGCGTCGGCGTTTCACTATTTTGGGCTGGCTTTTCACCGCTTTGGGCTGGCTCTTTACCACCTTGGGCTGGCTCTTGCTCTGGGGTGTAGGAAGAGCTTTGAGTTTTGCTTTTGTTGCCATGCCTTATCTCCGTATGGGTTTGTTGCTGGTGGAGCTATAGCGGCAGAAAACCTTGCCTCTGCACCATTGTTCGGCCGGGACCAGGGACCTCTACTTGTCCGGCGTGATCTTAGTGATTTTTGAACCCTGCAAACCAAGCCCCGCCATCAGTCCCTTCTGGCTGAAGATAAAAGCGTAGACACCTTTTTTCAGTGTCGTCGAGGTCAGCGACTTCCCGAAACCCTTGTCCAAGACGACCACGCTAGGCCCGACGCCAATCTCCCACCCATCGCTTTTTTCAAGATACGCCAGTGACTCATCATCCATGAACAGCAATACGTAGCCGAAGGATTGCACACCGGCCTGTAAGCCATAGGAGGCGGCGATTGATCGATAGTACCCGACCGTCTTCCCTTTTTTGCGCAAAGCCCCATCGCCATATTGCCCAGCGATGATAAAGCCCCCTTTGACGATATTGGGAAAGACGAGGATGCCCTTAGCGTTCATCGCCAAGTCTTTCGCGCCCGGCGTGTTGGCATACAATGTTCTTAATG
>JACQEL010000435.1 GCA_016200595.1 Deltaproteobacteria bacterium | reverse complement strand
AAGCGAGGGTTACTGGGGTCGACGAAAAGGTTCGCAAATCAGGACTGTAGGGAGGTGAGACTTACACGGGTAATCTTTCCTCCCTGCTGCGCAAGAACTCGATGAGAAGAAGGAGCAAATTAATTCACGTTGAGCCGGTACACCCGCGCAACATTCTCATTAACAATCTTCTGAATGTCCGCTTCAGGCATGCCCTTAAACGCATCGGTGATGAACTCTCGTGATTTGGGCCAGGTGGAGTCGGTGTGGGGATAGTCCGACGACCACATCAAACGCTCAGCCCCGAAGAGCTGACGGGTGAAATCCGCCGTCGCCTGCTCGAACTGGAAGGTGGCGACCACGTTGCGTTTGACGTACTCACTCGGCAGCATCGGCAGGTTCACCCCTTCAAAATGGCGGAAGCGATCATAGGCGTGGTCGAGCCGATACATGAAGTGAGGAATCCACGAGACATCATTCTCAGCAGAGACGATTTGCAGCTTGGGGAAGCGCTCGAGAACGCCGCCAAAGATCATCATCGTCAGCGTCCGCTGAATCTCTGCCGGCAGTGACATGTAGGAAGTAAGGATGCGGCTGAGATCAAAGCCGGTTCCACCACGCCCAGTCAGGATATGCAGAGAGAGCGGCATTTGCAGGTCCTGCGCCGCCGCCCAGAAGGGATCGTAGTCGCGATGGCTGTACGGCTTCTCATCAGGTGGAGAAGCCCAGATCATCGCGCCCCGTAGCCCCTTGTCTGCACAGCGCTTGAGTTCGGCCACGCCGGCGGGAATATCCTCCAGAGTGATTAACCCGGTGCCAACTAGCCGGGTCGGATTGTAGCTGGTGTACTCGGCGACAAAGTCATTATAGGCCTTAAAGCAGGCGGCGCGGAGCGCCGCGTCGTTCAGCCCGTAGAGCAACATGCCAAAGGTGGTATACAGCACCTCAGCCACGACGCCGTCGGCATCCTGCTCTTTCAAGCGCGCCGCAGGGTCCCAGACACTGGCTGGAGCGGCCTCGAAGCCTTTCTTGTTGTGGCCGGGAAGATCCTCCGCCTTGATACCAGCACCGAAGGCGCCAGCGATGGGAATGGGCGAGATATTCTCGCAGACAAAGAACTCGCCCTCTTTACCGTCGAGGCCTTTGACCGTGCGTGGCGCGCGGTCGCGGTAGGGCTTATCGATGCGGTCCACCCACAGGTTAGGTGGCTCGCACATGTGCGAGTCAGCCGAAATGAGACGAAACTGTGCCATAGTCAGACCCTCCTTTTCCTCTTGTCTTTCGCTGTCGGTTTCCTGCCGTGCGATCATACTTCAGTCGGGCTCCTCTGGGCAAGACTTGTCCCTAACTAGCAAGAGGAGAAAAAGGAGCATAAGAAGCACAGGGAAAAAGGATTGCCAAGGAGTGTCCTGACATGGAACTGAAACGACTGGGTAATACCAACCTCATGGTACCGGAGATCGGTCTCGGGGTGTGGCAATATCGTGGCGGGGTAGAGCCGTTGCGCCGCGGCATCGAATTGGGAGCGTTTCTCATCGATACGGCGGAAATGTACCGCACCGAAGACGTGGTCGGACAGGCGGTAAAAGACATCCGTGAACGGGTGTTCATTGCTACCAAAGTGTCAGGAAGTCACCTGCATTACGATGCCGTGTTGCGCGCCGCGGAAGCGAGTTTACACCAGTTGCAGACGAGTTTCATCGATCTCTACCAAATCCACTGGCCCAACTCGCGCGTGCCGATAAAAGAGACCATGCGTGCTATGGAAACCCTAGTGGATCGCGGGCTGGTTAAATATATCGGCGTGAGTAACTTCTCTGTTCATGAGCTACGCGCGGCGCAAGCGGCCATGGGTAAGTATCCCGTCGTGTCCAACCAGGTCTTGTACAATCTCAATAGCCGGGACATGCGACCGAGGTGCAAAAGACCCTTGCCCAAGTCGCGCTTAATTGGTGCACCGCGCGCTCTCATGTTATCGCCATTCCTAAATCTGATAGGGTGACGCGGACCGAAGAAAACTGTCGCGCTTCTGGCTGGCGGTTATCGCCAGAGCAGATCCGCCGGTTAGATGCGGCTTTTAGGTGAACAATACGGTAGGAGTGTGCGCCATACGCACGAAGAGCACTAAATCAGGAGGCAAGAGATTGATACACACGACACTAGCGCCTGTCCACTGTAGGGGCGAAGCCAGTGCAACCGACCACACGGGTAGCCAGCTACCCGTGGCACCCGAAAATCCATATCGTGATGTGTTTTCCCTATAGAAATAGCTGAGATAAGAATAGTTGTAGTCGAAGTCGGCGCAGAAGTCCCAGGTCTCGATCGAACCGCCACTGAGGTTTCCTTAGCGGATTACCGCTTGCTCTCAGGATGCGCAAGGTCAGGACTGAGAGTGACAAGGGTTGCTCCCCAGCCACCAGCGTCAGGTGGAGCATCGTGAAAGGTCTGCACGAACGGCAGCCGCGCCAGAAGAGCGCGAACATTTTCACGTTGCACGCCTCTGCCTTTGCCATGGATCAGCCGCACCACGGGAAAACCAGAAGCCTGGCACTGAGTCAGATATTCCTCGACGACGCTACGAATCTCATGCGGCGCAAACGGGTGCAGGTCGAGAACATCCTCCAAGGGTAAGATGATTGGCTCGGAGAAGGGGGAGTCAAAGTCGGCGTCCTCCCTTACTCTGTCTCTATCTCCCCTCTCTGTCCCATCTCTCTGTCTCTGTCCCATCTCTCTGTCTCTGTCTCAACTCTCTGTCTCGTATTTACGGCGCTGAGAATTCTCCCTTGCTGGCCAACCCGCGAATCGTGGTTGCGGTTCGTATTGCCAGAGCCTCGATCGTCAGAGAGGGAGCCTCTCCACCGCCGGAGCTGGGAAAGACACTGGCGTCGACAATAAACAGATTACGCCAGCGATGGCTGCGCCCATAGCGATCGACTACCGACTGCTGAGGATCGTCGCACATGCGGCAGGTACCGAACACGTGGGTGGAGTTGAAGAAATCATAGGTGCTCCCCTCCTCAAAGATCTTTTCCACCCCTGACGCGAACAGTATGTCCCGCGCGGTCTTGGCCATGAATTCTAAGCGGCGTAGCTCCATGTCGTCCAAATAACTATTGATACGGGCCAGCGGGATGCCAAACTCATCCCGCTCATCGGGGTCGAGATCAATAAAGGAGTTTTCATTAGGCAGAAATTCGCCAATCGCTTTCACCGACAAGACTCGGCCAAACACGCGCCGCATTTCGGCCTTGTGCTGCCGACCCCAACCCGGGACCACCCGTTGCGCATAATTGATCGGCCCAAGGAGGTCAGCCTCGGCCGTGGCCGGCGAAAAACAACACCCGCCGATTACCCCGGGGATCGCGTCCGGCGCGTTAAAGTCCCAACACACACTGTCTGAGGGAAGACCGCAAAAACTGTCGAGACGCTCACCGTGCAGCCCGCTGCTGGTCCAAGCGAGGGTCTCCATAAAGTGGCGGCCGACTTGGCCAGACTCGTTGCCCAACCCGTCCGGCGCGTAGCGATTCGCCGAGGCGAGTAGCAGACGAGGAGTCTCGACCGCGCCACACGCCACGATCACTCCCCCGCCCGACACCGTCTGGGTGGCGCCTTTGTCATCTACATAATATACGTTAGCGATCTTGTCAGATGGCCCGGCTTCCACCTGCAGGACCTGGCACCCGGTCTCGACCGTGCAATACCCTGAGGTCAGCGCCTTGCGGATGAAAGTGACATCAACGCTGCCCTTATCTCTTCTGGGGCAACCACGGTTGCAGCCCGCACAATAGTTGCAACCCGGGCGCCCATCGTACGGGGCAGACAGCGCCGCGACCGAGTTCGGTACCCAAGTAAAGCCCAGTTTCCCACACCCGGCGGCGATTTTGCTGCTGGCATAACTGAGAGGATGAGCCGGCAGCGGATAGGGCTCACTACGCACGCGGACGGGATTTTCCTGGGGACCGGCCACGCTGACAATGCGTTCAGCTTCGCAGTAAAAAGGTTCGAGTTCAGCATAGTCCAGCGGCCAATCCGCCACTACGCCGAAACGGCTGCGCATGTTCAGCGCCGCCGGATGGAGCCGGTGGGCCTCACCAGTGAAATGCAGTGTGGTCCCTCCCAGTCCCCGGACGTGGTGGTAGCGCCCTGATAAGCGTTGGTCTAGGGGATTGCTTGGACCGGAGGCGAGATTCCAGGAGCGCAAGGTCTGCCACTGTGGCTCTAGCTCCTGCAGCGGCCCAAAGGTGTAGCGCCCCTGACGCGACGCCTTGTCCGGAAAGCGGGATTGCTCCCAGTCGGTTTGGTTCAGCCGATAATCTGCGGTCGGGTTATAGGCTGGGCCGGCCTCCAGTACGAGCACACGGATGCCGTAGCGGGACAGAGCCCAAGCGCTCGCTCCCCCGCCGGCGCCGGCGCCAATGATCACCACGTCAAAATCGGCTTGAGCCATGAACCTGCGAGACCGGAGCCTGGGTGTAATCCATGAATCCCCGCGGCTGGGGAGGGCCAGCATAATCCAATGCAGGCCAACTCCGGGGGTGGCATAGTAGTAGGAAAAGGCAGCTGCCAGTGTCTGGTCGAAAAACATTTCTACCCACAGACCTCCTTCTGCTGCGGCGGCCAAGTGAATCACCCGCTCACGCTGGTCTTCGCTTAACGCGGCAAAATGCGCGGCGCCAGACTGCTGGGCCTGCGCCTCCAGCCAGTCGCAGCCTTTGTTGAGCAAACGGAGGTAGTCGCTATCGGTTGCTGCCTGGGAGAGGATCTTTTCCGTGACTCCTAATTGTGTCGCGCTCGGCATCTCATCCGCCGGAATCAGGGTATCCAGATACGCCGCCAGCGTTTGCTGTTGGCCAGGCTTGCCCAGAACATCCCGAGTATTTCTCCGACAGGCGCCGCCGAGCGACGCCCAGAGGCCCGTACCCAGGGATAAACTGAGAAAATGCCTGCGACTGAATGGCACCCGATCACCTCAGGCAAAAATGAGACACTTGTGTGCGAGAGCAGCAGGTCGTGGGCACGGCCGTAGCCGTGCCGTGAGGGTCACTTAGTGTTCGTTCGGACAAGTATTGGTGTCGTTGATGCAAGATTTGAACGACGGCACGCACAGGAGGTTTTCAATTGTTGCGACTTTCAGGTCCTGAGTGCCAAACTGGTTCTGCACTTGCACCGTCACCGCCGGGTCAATTTTCTTCGTTCCCTTCACCTGGTAGCACGTGAGGTGCGAATTGGGGTTGGTGACGTTCGTGGTGCCGCGGCCAGGGATGACCTTGATGACCGGATTACAGATCAAGGCCGGCTTACTGACTGTATCGGTCTCCCCCTTTTCGAACTGGTCGTCGACGGTGTGAGTCTGCGCCGGCTTGAGCGCTTGGCCCTTCACTGCATAGCACTTGTAGTGATCAATGTCAACTTGAGCCGAGGCTTGCTGTCCCCAGCCATCCACCAAGATTAAGAACAGCGCCATTATTGCGAGCATCAGTAGCTGTTTCATATTTCACCTTCCTCGGATTAGGGGTTCTCCCTCCCAGCGGACTTCCTACTCAGGAAATCGGCTGCCTACCCGATCGGTCACTTACTTATTAAAGCTTTCGTTCGGACAGTTCGTCTGTACTCCTTGGTCGTTAATGCAGAATTTATCCGACGGCACACAGAGGAGTCTCTCCGTTGGTGCAGCTTTCATGATCTGCGAGTTGGGGGAGAATTGGTTGTGCACATCCAGCTTCAACGCGGAAGTAATTTTATGCGTTCCCCTAATCTTGTAGCACACGAGGTGCCTATCAGTGCGGAGAACGGGTGCGCTGTCCTTGCTGGTCGGATTACAGAGCATGACCGGAGTAGCGACTATGTCGGCATCCACTTCGAACTCATCTACGAGTCCAGCAACCGGCATCGGAGCGAAGGCATTGCCTCTCACTTTGTAGCATTTGTAGTGATCAATATTTGTTGGCGCTGATATTCCGGCTGTGGCCTGCTCTCCCCAGCCGGCGACTAGGAGCAGGAACAGCGCCATTATTGTTAGCATCAGTAGCTGTTTCATATTTCACCTTCCTCGGATTAGAGGTTCTCCCTCCCAGCGGACTTCCCACTCAGGAAATCGGCTGCCTTCCAGACTATTCCCGTACCCAGCTTTCCAGGAGGCGACCGATTGCGGGGCTTTTTACTGCCCTTGCCCGCAGCGAAAGGCGACAACATTGACTACCTCCCTTATTGCCCGACAGCAACTATATATCCTACTCCTAAGGGCGAGGAGAAGTCAAATTGCGGGTTGTGAATTTTTCGCCCGCTTTTTGTGAAATTCCTGCTCGACTACGAATGCGTCGACCTGACCGCAAGGTCTCACTGTGAGATTTGTACGTTCTAAAAAAAGCCTCGCGTGAGCGGCTTCCATATCTACTGTGCACGCCGCTCTCTTTCGTGTGCGTAGCGCACACTGCTGCACTTTTGTGGTGCAGGCGTCCTCGCCTGCAGGACTCGGTGCAGGCCAGAGGTCCGCACCCCAATATGAGAACGTTCAACTTCACCCTCGTTCCCAGGCTCTGCCTGAGAACGCAATCCCCAGGTGTGGCGGAGCTACGACCACACGGCATGCCCAGGCTTCGCCTGGGCATGCGAAAGATTTGAAGATTGACAGAGTACTAAACCAGGAGGCAAGAGATTGGTACACACGACACTAGCGCCTGTCCACGTAGGGGCGAAGCATTTGCCCCGTATAGCCCCACGCCATGGGGAGCCTGACACGCAAATGCTTCGCCCCTACCCACACAGCTACGAACAGTGTCCTAATGTCGTGCATTCCGGTTTAGAGCAAAGTCACCTGTGGTGGCACGCGAGAGATGAACGAGCGCAGCAGCGCATCATCGGCCCCACGGTTGTGGATACCACGATACAGTGAGCGGATGATTTCCTGCACGACTGTACGACTCAGAGTTGTGCGCTCCTGGCGGTCATACACCATCAGATGCATGGGCAGCGGGCCGTGCGCGGCGGGGAACAAATACGGCACTTCGTGCAGGATGCGGGTCTGACTGCGGCGATAGAAGCCCAGCAGATCATCTTCGACTTCTAGGGTGAGCAGTTGGCTGC
>JACQEL010000434.1 GCA_016200595.1 Deltaproteobacteria bacterium | reverse complement strand
TTCCTGGAGGGGATGAAGGAACTCGTAGCTCGATACGACACGCTCCTTGCCGGCATGGAAGAGCAAGCCGGCAGAACTGAGGCTCAGGTGCAAGAAGGGGCGGAGGATGTGCAGGAGAGCGCCCGCACAACCGCCCGTGGACCACTGTGCCACGCGGACTGCATAACGCTCAGTGAATAACCGAGGCATTGGAGCCTTCTCCCCTCACAGCGGACTTCAGAGCCTGCCACGGGTGGGGGTGGACCCGTGTCCCTCAGAAGTGTGAACCTCATGCGCGCTAAGGAAACACCCCTTTTGCAGTATCACAATTATGGCCGGTAACCTCTAGAAAAACGGCAGATGTCTCTGCCACAGAGTGAGAAAGGATCCTTAATGTCATTTTACCTAAAGAAAACCTTCATTGATCCACAGCCGGGCATCGAGCAGGTCAACCTCCACTATACGTGGACCCTGCTCGGCGAGAAGCCCGACTGGAACACGCCCCATGAGACTCGGGCAATGCCCAGAGGCGGCGTTCTGATCAGAGGCATCGGTGGCACAACCCTGGATGAATCGGGCGGGTACGTCCAATCAGCCAGCGAGACTCTCATCCTGCCCGATGATGGTATCCGGCGTAAGGTCTTGCGCCTACCCAAAGCGATCCTCGACCCCGCTACTGGTGGGTACACTGAACACTACGAGTTCCATTACTACTTTGAACTCTTTCGCAACGGGCGGCGCGAGCAGAGCCCACTCTACACCGAAGAAATCGTGAGCAAGGAGGTCGAGTATCTCGATTTCCAGGGGACCCTTGGTATGATGTGCCTCTTCTGGAGTCTCGCGGATTGGGATGCGCCGCAATACCAGCCGACCGAGGAGCCGAATTTCATTGCCCGCTTCGGTGAGGACAGCCCCTATCGCTCGCATAAATTCTATGGAGCCGAGGATAAAGACGCGTTCTCTCGCACCCGTTCGGAGATGGTAAGTGCGTTGCCGCTGCCGCGCCGCTTCGTGGGGAAGATCTATGGCCCCAAAGGTGCCCAGGTCCACCAACGCTGGCATACCGGTAACTTGTGGCAGTCAAACCCGGCTGATCGGTGGGAAGACTATCGGGGTTATGTCGTCCATACTCTCTGAGTGCAAAACAGCCATAGGACTGAGCATGTGCCACATCACTCCATGCGGCGTGGAGAGTGCTGTTCTGCTGTGAGGCGCTGTGTAGAGACCGCCCTGCGCGCGCTCTGCCAGCGCCTTCCAATCACGTTCTGTGATCATGTCGGTGATGGATTCTGCAGACACCTGGGAGGTACTCAGGCTGGGCGTGCCCGAGCACCCGCTGAATCGGCTCGGTTGTCGGTGACTTACTCAAGCGTCTCACGGCCAACGACATTGCTAGTAGTCTTTCGCAATGATTTTGATGGATACTTGTCCCTCGTGTAGCCCGGATGCAATCCGGGATTCTTGGCCGACGCGTCCTGGATTCCGCTGCGCTTCATCCAGGCTACCCTTGTTCACCCCTCATCTTTATTGCGATGAACTACTAGCACGGCATTGGAGGATATCTTAATGGCAGAAATTACAGTCGATACCGGTGGCGAAGAAATGCGGGAACAATGGCGAGTCCTTTCTGAAGTAGACCCGAACGCCGTCATCGTCCCGCCTGAGCTGTCCATCTTGCCCCTGCGCGGGATCATCATCTTTCCTTCCGCTGTGGGGGCTCTGTTACTCGCACGTGAGTCCTCCCTCAAGTTAGTAGAGGAATGCCTCGCCGGCGACCGTATTCTGGGGCTGACCGCACAGAAAAATCCTGAAGACACAAATCCTGAGCCCCAGGCTTTGTTCCTACGCGGTAGCGTTGGGCGCATCCTGAAGAGGCTCACATTCCCCAACGGCAGCATGCGCATCTTGGTGCAGGGGCTTAAGCGCATCGAAATTGGCGAATATTTGCAGCGAGAACCCTACTTGCGCGCCCGCGTTGCCCACCTCCAAGACATCCTCCAGCCGTCCAAAGACCTGGACGCGCTCCAGGCACAGGTGCTGAGTCAGTTCGCCAAGTTCGTCACCAGGGTGCCGTACCTCCCAGATGAACTCCAGGGTGTGATAATGCAGAGTAAAGACCCGGGCAGGGTCACTGACCTGATTGCCGCGAACCTCCATATCTCCAGTGATGAAAAGCAGGATCTGCTGAACACCCTTGACGTGCGCGTCCGCCTCGAAAAGCTCTTGACCATTCTCAACCGCGAAGTGGAGCAGGCCGAACTTGAGCACAAGATCCAGTCCCAAGTGCAGACTGAACTGCACAAAAATCAGAAGGAGTTCTACCTGCGCCAGCAGTTGCGGGCGATCCAGAAAGAGCTGGGCGAAGCAGACACGCACTCGGGTGGGATTGAGGGGCTGCGCAAAAAGATCGAAGAGGTACAGATGCCCGCCGAAGCCCTCAAAGCGGCGCAGCATGAGCTAGAGCGACTGCGCATCATTCCGCCGGAGTCACCCGAGCACTCGATGGTACGTACCTACCTCGAATGGTTGGTCAATCTGCCGTGGTCGATCTCGACCACCGACAACCTGGACATCCCCCACGCGCGCCAAGTCCTGGATGAGGATCACTACGATCTGGAAAAAATCAAAGATCGCATCCTCGAATACCTGGCCGTGCGCAAACTCAAACAAGATCCCAAGGGCCCCATTCTCTGTTTCGTGGGGCCGCCGGGGGTGGGCAAAACCTCGCTGGGGCGTTCGATCGCGCGCGCCATGGGGCGCAAGTTCGTCCGCCTCTCCCTAGGCGGGGTGCGCGACGAAGCCGAGATCCGGGGCCACCGCCGCACCTATATCGGCTCCCTGCCCGGCCGCATCATTCAGTCCTTGCGCAATGCCGGCTCCAACAATCCCCTCTTCATGCTCGATGAAGTGGACAAACTGGGCATGGACTTTCGCGGCGATCCCTCCTCGGCACTCCTGGAAGTCCTGGACCCCGAGCAAAACTTC
>JACQEL010000433.1 GCA_016200595.1 Deltaproteobacteria bacterium | reverse complement strand
GGACGAGCGGGCGGAAGCCGTGTAGGCGGAGCACTTCCTCGCCACCAGGGAGGTCTTCGGCTCTGACCAAAAGGTCTAGATCACCTAAAGGCCGCAACCCCGGCTGCTCACGGTACACAGTTTTGATCAAGGCCCCGCCTTTGAGCAGGATCACCTGCAGACCTTTCTGCCGTAGCGTCCCGCTGAGCGCCGAAAGAAAGGCCAGTAGGGTTCCACTGTGACGGAAAACCCCATGCAGGGTTTGGCTGAAAGGCTCAAGGGGAAGATCAAGATTGTGCATTCGCTCAAGTCGCTGCAATTGAGAAGCGACAATGCCACTCATTCCCACCTCCGCTGCCCTTTGGCAAAGGTGTGGCCAGTCCAAGGGGGAACGCAACAGCGCCAGGGCCTCCGCATCCTGAGCGGTGCCGAGAAAAAGGCGGCCGCAAAGCACGATGAGCATGGCCTCTTGCTCGTTGGTCATACGACTTTGTCCGGAACTCCACACTTCTTCTTTCCTCACCATCTTAGCCGGCTCAGACGAGACTAAATCGGACCACAGGAGATTCGTACACTCATGCGCCTGAGCTCAGGGCTGTAGCGTGCGCTATGCGCACGTCTCCCCCTAAGGCTTCTTCTTGCCTGGCTATCCTGTCGTGTTGAGACGATACCTGCATTATGCACAGGAGCAACCGTGTGTTACTCGTACGCAATTTGTGTTATGCGGGGTGCAGCAAGGCAAGCCTACACCTATACAGTGGCTACAGTCGCTCGACTTGACGCACGTTGTCGCCTGGGCTGTCACAGGCGCGACGATAGAACTGACTAGGGGCAGCAGCACCGTTATCCCGGCGACCAGGCTCACTTTGCGCATCATCTCGCGCCGCGAGTAACGTCTCTCAGCCACTGGCCAGGGCACTGGTTCCTGAAGTAGGCGCGCTCTTCTTAACTGCTCCAGTGCGAGCCAAATCACTTCTTCATCAACCGGCGTCTGCTCCGCCGCCTCAAGCAGGGTGGCCATCTCCGTCAGGGTTGTACGCCCGTCGCAGTGTTGCCAGACCAAAGCGGCTGTCCGGTTCAGACAATAGGCCCGGTGACGCTCGAGATCGTACGCGAGTGTTTCATCGGCTAATTGTTGCACCACTAGCCCAGCGTGTCGTGCGTGCGGTCGCATCAGTTCTGTCTCCTCGTAAGTCTTTTCCGTTGTCGGTCGATGATAAGCCCCGGTTCGGCCAATTGCCATAATCGTTTAACAGCATGTCCACGAGTTCTTGAGCCTCACCGCGCACCCCTTTGAGCGCGAGAGCGGGAGATACCACCTGAGGGAGCGTGGCAAACGCGAATTGCGGCTGCCGGCGAGCGGACACCGTGTGAGCCAATAAGGCCAGTGTTGCCTGCCCGGGGGAGAGAATCTGCGGTCGCCAGCGTGACCCCCGTCGGTACTCACTGACGATGATCAGGCCTACCGGTAGCGGCTTGACGCCAATCGTGCCACCCAACGCTTGCGCTGGGCACTTTTTCAGTAGCCTGCCGGTTTCGTCGCGTATAGACAGGGGCCGCGGAAAGGGATGCACCCGCCCCCGCGCATCGAACACCGCATACTCATCTGAATAGTAGGTAGCTCCAGCCTGCACCAATTTTTCGACCAGACTAGTTTTACCACTGAAGCTGCGGCCAGGGATGACGACAGCCTGTCCGCGCCAGGCTACCACGCCGGCATGGACAAAAAGCCGTCGCCGTGCCGCTTCGGCAACGTAGAGTTGTAAATGGGATTCAAGGAGCGTGAAGACCTCCGCGAGGTCCAGAGTGCGCATGAGTCGCACCGCATCTGCGTACAGCAGGTTGAATCGGCGCACTGTCGGTCTGGGTCCGGTACCACCGCTGATAAGCGAGTACAAGCGATCGACCACCGCAGCCGCGCTCGGTTTCCATCCGGGCGGGAGCAGGCCGAGGAGCTGCTCCAGGACTTCCGCATTGTTCACGCGAATGCCGATACGGAGTCCGTAGGCGGAGAAGGTAATTCCGGCCGCCCACCCGAGGCGGTCTAACTTCTCCATTCAGCCCGACGTTTGCTTGAGCCGTGGTATGAGTGTCGTAAGCACTTAAGATCTTCCTACTGCATGGTTTACTAATTTGCCGAGTTCTGCTTCCCACTGTCCGATGACGCGCTCCCAACCGAAGCGGGCTTTGACGGTAGTCCAACAGTGTTGGCGTAAAGCTTCATAATCTTGCGGTTCAGCTGCAAACCTCTGGAGGTTCGTGACGATCCCTTGGGCGATCGCTTCCGGCGCCGTGCCGGAGAAGAGCAGCGTTTTTTCTAGTCCCCCCAACAGTTCCGGTGTTGCTCCTATGGGGGTTGCCAAAACTGGAGTTCCGCAAGCGAGAGCCTCAACTGTGACTAGACCAAATCCTTCCAGAGCCCGCGTCGGAAGAATAAAAAAATCAGCGGTCTGGTAATAGCATGGGAGATCAATATCGGAAATAAGGCCAAGGAAGCGGACGTGGTCTGCCAAGCCAAGTTGAGCCGTCATCCCCTTGAGTTTCCCTGCCAACGGACCTGCCCCTCCTATAATCAGCAGAACTTGAGGGCAAAAGCTGACGACTGGCCGCATGGCGAGGAGCAGGTTTTCTAGGCCCATGCGATTAACGAGATTGCGCACACTCAGGAGGAGGGGACGGTCGACAGGAAGGCTAAGTCTCCTGCGTACGGCCTTCCTGTCGGCTATGGGATAAAATCGTGCGGTGTCTACCCCTCCAGGAATTTTTGCGATTCGGTCCGCAGGGATGCGAAAGCGCGATTGGACCTTTTGCCGGGAAAACTCGCTGAGCACACAGACCAGATCGCAGTGCCGCAGGCAAAAGTGTTCCATCTGATGCAGCAGCGAAGCCCTCGGCTTGCTTCTGAAACCCTCAGGGTGCAACTGGTCCTCGCCGATTCGGAGTTGGGACTCTTCTGCCGCCGAGGAGTGAAACGTGTACACCTTGCGGGGTGTGTCTCTCGCAGCGGCAAGAAGGACACCGAGGGCAGAAAAAGGCTGGTGAAAAATGATGACATCAAAATCCTCACGCGCAGAGAGCTGGCGATAGCAACTCCAGGCTCGGGCGATAGAGGAAAAGGCAAAACCTGCTGCATGGGCGCGCGTCACCGGGTAGCTGAGCGTCTGAATGCCGCGCAGGAGTTCTCCGGCTTCCGTGGGTTTCCCCTCTCCGCGGCGATAAAGCAGGGTCACCGCGTGGCCACGGTCTGCCAGCCCACGCAGCTGGGCGCGGAGGACTCTCTCTCCGCCGCCACCAACCTGATCGGGGGCGACATCCGCCACGATCAGGATTTTCATCCCCCCCCCTCTGCGGTCAGATACCGTTGCCACCACGCTTCGAGAATCATGAGCGCCCACAATTGGTCGGCGAAGTTCCGTTTCCCGCTCACGTGTTGCTCTTTAAGCCAAGCGATCGTCTGCCAGTGGAACAGGCCTCTTTTTTTCACGACGGCTTCACTCAGCAATTCCTCCATGAGCGGCCGCAATTCTCCTTGTAACCACTGCCCGAGGGGAATCATAAAGCCTTGTTTGCGGTGTCGGAGAACCGCCTCCGGCAGGATACCGCGCAGAGCTTTCTTGAGCAAAGCCTTCGGCCGCCAACCTTTGAGCCTTAGCGTAGGCGAGAGAGAAAGCGTCCATTCTACCAGCCGATGATCACAAAATGGCGGACGCAACTCCAAGCCGTGGGCCATGCTCATCCGATCGCCCATGGCAAGGAGGTCGTCAGGAAGGTAGGTGGTAAGATCGGTCAGCAGAGTTGCTGCTAGGGGATCTTTCGCCCATAAGGAAGCGAGAGGGCCTTCCGCGGGTTGATCGGTACGAGAGAGTATGCGCTCTTGCCAAAATTCTGGGACGCACAGCTTGGCCAAGAGAGGAGGCGCAAAAAAAGCCGTCCAGCCCTGATAGCGAGCCTGGGGCGGAACAGTGCCCCCTTCCAGGAAGCGCCGCGCCCAGTTCCCGAGGCTGCGGCTCGTCAAAGAGTCGGGCAAGTAAGGAGAAAGACTGCTCGCGAGCAGACGACGCCAGAAATAAGGTAAGTGCTCGTACACCAGGGAAAATCGCATGCCGAGGTGACGAGGATACCCGGCAAACAGCTCATCCCCACCGATGCCGGACAGGGCGACCGTCACCTCTCGCCGGGCCTCACGGGAGACGAGATAGGTAGGAATGGCCGAGGAGTCGGCAAAAGGTTCGTCGAAGTGGTACACCAAATCAGGGAGCAAATCCTGGACTTGCGGCTCAACAATATACTCGTGGTGATCCGTCCCAAAATGGCGCGCCACCAGACGAGAGTACTCAAGTTCATTATAGGAACGGAAACGATTACTATAGCCGATCGAGAACGTGGCGATCGGTCCGTTGCCGACCGCCCGCATCATGGCGACCACCGCGCTTGAGTCGATCCCCCCGCTGAGAAAGACTCCCAACGGCACGTCGCTGATCAGTCGCAACTTGACCGCTTCCTGCAACAACGCTCGGAGCTGTTCGTGCATGGTGCTCGGAGTCGGAGGAGGCACGATCTGGATGGTATGCGGACTCCAGTACCGTTTGACCGTGCAGTTCCCTTTTTCCCACACCAGGAGATGGGCCGGGGGAAGTTTACGAATGCCTTGGAAGATGGAAAGCGGTTGTGGAACATATCCGCAAGTGAGATAAGCGAGGAGGGCAGCGGGATCTACCTCTCTTTGCACCCACGGGAGCGGGAGTAAAGCCTTTAACTCCGAGGCAAAACCCAGAGATTCCCCATGTGTACAGTAGTAGAGGGGTTTCTCCCCGAGCCGATCACGCGCCAGGAGCAGACGCTGACGGCCCTGATCCCAGATGGCAAAGGCAAACATGCCCCTGAGCTTCTGCACGCACGCCTCTCCCTCTTCCTCGTACAGATGCAGAATGACCTCGGCGTCGGTGTGGCTGCGGAATTGATGACCTTTGTACTCAAGCAGCTTGCGCAGCTCGGGGAAGTTATAGATTTCGCCGTTGAAAACCAGCCACACCGTTCCGTCTTCGTTCGCCATCGGCTCATGGCCGGCGGCGGAGAGATCGATAATGCTCAGACGGGTGTGTCCTAACCCCACCACGCTCGTGCCCTGTTCTACCCTAAAAGTGATGCTGCCTTCGTCGTCAGGGCCCCTATGCTCCAGGGTTCGCAGCATGGCCGGCAGGAGGTTTGGTTCCCGCGATCCGATGTATCCACAGATTCCGCACATTGTGACTATGCCTGACTACTAGCAAGGATTTTGCTGGCTACTTGTCCTTCTTGTAGCCCGGATGCAATCCGGGATTCTTTGCCGCCGCGACCTGGATTCCGCGGAGCCTGTCCTGAGCGAAGTCGAAGGGCTTCATCCAGGCTACTCCTGTTCACCCATTCCCTTAATTGCAATGCAACACTACCTTTTCTCAGCGGCCAGAGAGCGGTACAGCGCTGCTGTG
>JACQEL010000446.1 GCA_016200595.1 Deltaproteobacteria bacterium | reverse complement strand
CTGGCGCAGATGCCGGCGTTGCTCACGGCGAGTGAACGAGAGCGATTACAACGTGAATTACAAGGAGTGACACAGGAACGCATGCTGCGCGAAATGGTAACGTTCCTCGAAGCTCTGACGGCGAACGTTCCGCTCATCGTCGTACTAGAAGACTTGCATTGGAGTGATGCCGCCACCCTGACGCTGTTGTCGGCAGTTGCGCGCCGACGGCAAGCGGCCCGGCTCCTGATCATTGGCACCTATCGGCCGACGGACGTTGCTGACCGTCAGCCGTTTCTCCCTGGCATCGTACACGAACTGCGCCTTCACCACCTCTGCCAGGAAATTGCGTTATCGCTGTTACATGAGGATGCTGTCGCCGCGTACATTAAGGAACGTTTTGCCGGTCACGCTATCCCTGTGGGGCTCGCTGACGCCATCTATCAACAAACGGACGGGAACCCGTTGTTTATGGTGCACCTCGTTGACCACGTGCTCAGTCAGCAGGCGACGTTGCCACAGATCGTCTCACCGGCCACGCTGAAGCCCGCCCTCGGACAACTACCGGCGAATTTGCAGCAGATGTTGACCTATCACATTGAACGCCTGAAAGCTGCGGAGCGACACATGCTGGAGGCGGCGAGTGTTGCCGGGATGGAGTTCTCCGCTGCTACTGTCGCTGCCGCGCTCGCAACGGATGCGCTGGCCGTTGAGCAACGCTGTGACGACCTCGTGCAGCGGCATACCGTTCTCCGCCGTCTGCCGGCGACCCCGGCGGACCTGGCGACCGAGGGAAACCTGTACGTATTTCGCCATGCGTTGCTGCACAGTTTGTTTTACAATCGCGTGGGAGTGCTCCGGAGACAACAGCTGCACCAACGCGTTGGTGAGCGGAAGGAACAGGTGTCGCGTGCGTCGGGTATCGACATGAGTGTGGAGTTGGCTGCCCATTTCATGGCCAGCGGCGATGCGCACCGTTCTGTGGTGTATCTCCAACAAGCGGCACGGACGGCACTGCGGCGGTCCGCGCACCACGAAGCCCGCACCCATCTCGCCCATGCGCTTGAATGGCTGGCGCGACTGCCGGACGACGAAACGCGCACCAAGCGCGAACTCGAACTGCAATTGATGCTTGGCGTGACCTTAATGAACGCGCAAGGGTCCTCGTCACCGGAAGTGGAGCTCACCTATGCGCGCGCGCACCAACTGTGCCAACAGCTCGGCTCCTCCCCGCAGCTTTTTCCGGCGTTGTGGGGACTCCGCACCTTCTATCTGGTGCGTTCTAAGTATCACACTGCGCGTGAGATTGCGGTGCAACTGCTGCGGGTGGCAGAATCGACGCAAAGCTCCGATCTGTTAGTTGAAGGCCATCTCGCCTTGGGCGCGACACTGGTGTTCCAAGGCGAACTGCACGACGGGCTTCAGCACTTAGAGGCGTGCTTACAGGGCTATGATCCACACCTCCATCGGCAGCACGCGTATGTCTACGGCCAAGATCCCGCGGTCATTGCCTTGTGTCATATCGCCCCGTTTCTGGTGAGTAGAGGTCATCTCGACCAAGCCGTCACACGTATAAAACATGCAGTGACTATGGCGGAAGAGATCGGTCACCTGTTTAGTCTCGGCTACGCGCACTGTTTTGCTGGGGCGGTGTATGCTGGTCGTGGTGAAGCGCACCTGACCCTCGACCATGCGGAACGCGCCGTTACCCTGGCGCAGGTGCAGGGATTTCCGCACTTGCAGATCATGGGCATGCTGTTGTCCGGATGGGCGCGAGCGGTTCTGGGTCGTCCTGAAGAAGGCGTTCTGCAGTTACAGCAAGCGCTCGACGCACAACAGCGCATCGGCTACGAGATCGGGCGGTCATTTTACCTCGCGTTGTTAGCAGAATTGCATTGCCAGCTCGGCCAAATGGAGCACGGGCTTGCTGTGGTCGCGGAAGGCCTGGAAAGAGTACAAACCAATGGTGAGTGGTTCTACGCCGCGGAGTTGTATCGACTGAGAGGTCAATTAGTTTTACAGTCTAGCGTCCGACGTGCAGAGTCCGAAGTCAACGGGAATCCAGAGTCCAAGCTCCAGGGTCCAGAGTCTGCAAAAACAAGATCCCCAATCCCAGATCCTGAATCCCAAACCGAGGCGGAAGGGGATTTCCTGCAAGCGATCGCTATTGCTCGGCAGCAAGCAACGAAGCTGTTTGAACTGCGGGCGACCATGGCGTTGTGCCGGCTGTGGCAACTCCAAGGAAAAAAGACCCAAGCTCGAGAACGTTTAGCCGAAGTCTACCAGTGGTTTACTGAAGGACTTGCCTTGCCAGATTTGCAGAATGCCACCACTCTTCTGGCTGAGCTGAGATGAAGCAGCTCGCAAACGGGCATTGTCAACTTGCTGGATATCTCCACTGTATGGCAAAGTTGCGGCATGGACACCCCGCCTGCCCTGACGAGATATAAGAATCACCGCTTTCCTGGGGAGATCATCAGCCACGCGAGGTGGCTGTACTCTCGCTTCTGTTTGAGTTCTCATGCTGGAAAGGTGGTTCTTTCGAGCGGCGTTATCGTGACTTTCAAGCGATGCCGCTCCATATTAACGCTCATCCGGACCGAGTGGCGGAACTCGTGGGCAAATTCGTGCTGGGGCTCACGAACGACGCGCCCTTCCAATAGGTGGACGCTTTCTCCGTGCGCAGGTGAGGGTATTAACCGTTTACCCCTTCTGTCCCCAGCGCTCCCAGTGAATGATCCCTTCTGCTGGCTTGCGCGTGGTTGGGCCAAACTTGCCTTGCGGGTAGCCGAGCGGGAGCAGGGCGCTGACCTCCATTTCCGCTGGAATGCCGAGGTGTTGTTTGAGTTCTTCTTCAAAGCAGCAGTGAATAGTCGTGATGACCGTGCCGAGGCCGAGGGCACGACAAGCCAACATGATGTTCTGCACCGCCGGATAAATCGAGCCATGGACCGTTGCGACACTGGCGCGGTCATAGCCTGCGCGCGCGAAGGGCGGATAGTCTTTGCGCGCACACGCCAGCAAGATCACTGGCACCTCATCAAGGTGCTCGGCTAAATGTGCCGCCGCCTGCAGGACGCGCAGCTGGGTCGCTGGAAGATTGGCCGGCAGTGGCCGACCAGCCTGGAGCTTTTGCCAGATGCCCCAGTAGTGATCACGGATAAAGCGTTTCCCTTCCGCGTCACGGACGAGGATAAAGGCCCAGTCTTGGAGATTACCACCGCTGGGAGAGTGGATGCCCGCGTCGATAATTTTCCTCAGCGTGTCCTCTGGAATCGGATCGGGTTTCAGCCGCCGGATCGCCCGCATCGAGTACATCGTCTCAAAAACCCCGAGTTCTGCCATACCTGGTTCCCCCCTCAACACTACAAAGTAAAAGTAAAGTCTTCCACTAACGCACCCGGAAACCGCCCGCTGCTGGTCGAACGCGCATAGTAGGTGCCCGGGTCGAGGATCAAGTCACGTTCGGCCGTCAACCCCAGCAACTTCTCTCCCAGCATGCGGTAGAGCGTCTCGTCGAAGCGCATGACATTGAGCGGCGCCTGAATGACGCCATCTTCTACCCAGAACGTGGCAAAGCGAGTCATCCCGGTGATGCGACAGGCGATACGATCGGAGTAGTTGAGATAATGGACATTGTTAATGTACACGCCGGTGTCGAGTCGCCGCAGCACTTCGGTCGTCGGCACGCTGCCGGCGGCCATGTCTAACGACTCCGGCATCTCGCCACCAGAGGCGCCATTAGTCGCAACGCTATACTCTTTGGCCGAACGCGGAGAAGTGAGACAGTCACGCAGAGCACCGTTCTCGATAAACGTGACCTGATCGGGTTTAATGAAGCCGTCTTCTTGGAAATTCGGCGCGACTCCGTCGCCCGTGTTCTCTCGCAGCGTCACCAGAGCATGGAGCCGGGCACCTTCTTCGATCATTTTGAGCAGCACGGTTTGTTTGGTGCGGTGTTCTTTCAGGCTAAAGCCACTCCAGCCCAGCAAGCCGACAAT
>JACQEL010000445.1 GCA_016200595.1 Deltaproteobacteria bacterium | reverse complement strand
CTTTGCCTTCTTTCAGCCAATTGCGGGCGAAGTCAGTTTGGCATCCACCCAAGATATACACTGGTGCACTCATGAGGTTCCTCCTCCGTGCGCGGGCTCCGCGGCGCGCGCCGGTGCTGATCGTTAGCGATTGTCAGCGAATTCTCTTGTCCTATCTTTTGGCTAGGGCAAGGTCAATGGAGAGAACCATACCTCATTTTCCTTTAGCTAGCATGTTGGCCCGGGTAAAATATTCCGGCGGCAGTGGTTTGTTGTACACTGCATCAGTCACCAGATCGACGGCCGCCCGATCAATGGTAAAGTCGATCCACGAGCGGCCAATGAGGATGGGCACCCGGACCTCTGCCCCACCAGGGTAGGCATTGGGCTGCGCATAGCTAAAGAAATTCGTCCGCCAGAGTTTGCCCTCGCGATCATAGATCAACACATAGAGCGGGGCGAAGGTCTGCTGGTCAAAGAAAAACACTTTGCGCCCATAAGGATGCTCGGCTCGCCGCGGGATTGCCTCGACCACGTACACCGTGCGCAGTTCCCAGGGATCCTGCGGATATCCAGCATGTTGCCCACCAAAGAGCGGTGTGGTGCCTTGGATGAAACCCGGCACCAAGGCCACCTGCGCACTGAGGAGGCGCCATTGATAGCCATAAAGATAGCCGCCGACGAGATCCTCATACAGCAGGGGGTACCGCCAAGCGGAAGCTTCAGGGTTATAGACCAGCGTCAGATTCTTGTTCAACGAAAGAAAGCCGGTGATATACCACTGCAACACGGGATGCGTATCCTCATCATACCAATAGCGCAGGTGTACGAGTCCGAGTTGGGGATGGATGCTAATCGACGGGACCGGATGGAGGACCTGCATGAATTCTTTGTACCAGACCCCCTCCCCTATCCATCCAGGGATATCGTTTTCCGGCTTGGCCCGATGCATGCCATAAACGCGCGCATAAAAATAGGAGAACCCGTACTCATACCCGCCCATCTCATTCCGTAGTTGTAAGGTCTCCAGGCGTTGCACAGCGTCCCCACTATCAGCGTAACGGGCATTCCAGGCGGCCTTGAGCCCGGCATGAGGGTCCTCCGGATCAAGGAGCGGAAACGGCAGCCCAGCGCGGTAGTGCACTAAGTTACCGGTTTCATCCAACGAGACCTCACCAGCATGTTCGACAGTTGCCGTGATATATTCTGGATTCACCGGTAGATCGCTGGTGTCTTGCACTAAAATAGTCAATTCCCCGTCCCGCACTGGGTTGAGAATCTCGGGAGGTAATACCTCCTGGGCAAGCTGCCAATTGCCGCGGGCAAGCGCTGTCCCAGCAACGATACCACTGACACGCGGCGACCCATCCCGATAGGGAAAGAAGCCGTGCAGGGCTTGGTCGGCGAAACTTTCCTCTTGCTTGCCAACCGGACGTATAAGCGTCGAGGAGGAAGCTTGCAGCGGGGAAGACTGCATTGACGAGGGCAGCAAGGCGTTCTGTCCTCCTCCACACGCTCCCCAGAGGACTCCGCTTGCCAAGCAGAAGAGCCACCCAACCCTCAGTTTACGCATATAGGTCTCCTAAATCATTTGTGGCGGACGCCGTTCATGCTTCGACTTCACCCTACGGGTTACGCTCAGCACGAGCGGGTACTGAAACCGCTCGGCCTGAGCCCTTCGACCGGCTCAGGCCAGGCTCCGCGCAGCGCAGTCGAAGGGCGGACAGATATCTTTACGGCACAGCTTATTTAGGTTCACTATATATAGCTCCTCCATGACTCTGAGGAATCGAGGTGCTCGACCCCTACTGTAGTAGTAGCTTTTCTACTCTTTTTGATGGCTTGACTGGCAAAGTTTTTCAGAGTTTAATGCCTCCACAATTTTTCTGCGAAAGAGGAGGTCCTGCCATGAAACATCATTGGACGGTATGGGCTCCTTCTGTCGTCTGCTTCTTCCTACTTCTTCCCTGCCTTGCAAGCGGACAGCAGGACGGCCAATCACTACACTGGCAAGGCGGACCGCCTCCCACCTCTCTCCTGCAATCCCCGGTTCGTCAAGATTCTTCCCAAAGGCCCATGACTCACGCAGGACAGTCGTCTGCGGCAAGCCCTCGTCAACCGCCCTCACCTGGCGCCGGGCAGGCTGCTCCTATGAGTGATCAAGCGGGAGCGCCTCCCAGTCCTCAGAATACAGAAGAACCAACCGCACAGCGAGAAATTCCGGTGGTGGAGTCTCAGCCGCAACCTTCAGTCAGTACACCCGGATACTTAGGATTAAATAGCCGAAATTTTTACCGTGAGCATTTCTGTATGCACGCGTTGACCATCCGAGCTGTCGAAGTCGCAGCCGTAGTGCCTGGCAGCCCGGCCGAGCGTGCAGGATTACGTCCGGCGAGACCGTTGACCGGACGCGAGATTGCGGCAGCAACGGTCGCTGGCTTGCTGGTGCTCTCGCCGGCCGCACCCTGGGCCAGCAAGGTTTTACAGGCTTCTGGCGGAGTTGATCATGGAGATCTCATTCTGGCCGTCGGAGGCAAACGCGTCACCAACCAAAGTGAGTTCGAGCACGCGCTTACGGGATATGGTCCTCAGACAGTGGTTTATTTCACCGTGCGCCGTGGGGAGACAGTTTTCCAACTGCCAGTACACCTGGATGACTGGCCCACCCCTCCTTCACCGGCCGCTTTGCAAGAGGCAAATGCTAGCAAAGACTACTGAACTGCCAAGAGGAAACCCTCGTGCTAGCCAACCGTCGCGCCACAGTCGCCCTGCTCACGTTCCTGCTCATACCCGTCGTTTCTGTCTTCGCGCAACAGAGTCCGTCTTGGCAGGATTCAGGCTGGCAGGGCACCCCTCCCCAACAGCATCCGACTCCTGCTCCCCCAATCCAGGAGCCTCGTCCCTCAACAATTCCACAGCCTTCTCACCCTCCGTCACTCCAGAATGAGGACGAGATGCATCCCCAAGTGATGGAGATGCCCACCGTCCAGGCGCCGACGCCTCTTGCGCCGCAACCAGATCTGTCCCCGCCACAGCCTTCTGCCGCTCCATCTACTAATAACGCGCAGACTAAGCCGGCATACCTGGGAATTGCTGGCCAGACCGTGCAGACATGTCGCTATCCCGCAGGGGTACGGATTACCCGAGTGATCGAAGGAAGCCCCGCCCAACAGGCCGGCCTCAAAGGAGAGGGAACCCTCAGCTGGCAAGAGGCAATGGCAGGAGTGCTTACGCTGACACCACTGGCACCGTTGGTGCTGCCATTTGTCACGGACAGGGAACATGGCGGCTCCGGCGACTTAATTCTTGCCGTGGACGGCAAACGGATTCATAACCGTGAGGAACTCGAGCAAGAAATGCAGCGTTTCCGACCGGGGAATACGATTTATTTTTCCGTCTTCCGTGACCAGAGCGGAGTCCACCAAATCGCGGTCCAATTAACAGAGGCTCCTGATACCTCTACCACCGCAATGGCCCGATAACGCAGCCTAAAACTAAATCAGCCCACACGACATTCGTACACTTTCTCACTTGCTGTTGTTCCCATTACCGTTCGCTCTGAGCGTAGCCGCGTCAGCGGCGAAGTCGAAGAGTGCGGTCCTAGCAGGCTTGCTGGCCTTCGACTTCCCCTTCGACAAGCTCAGGGTACACTCAGGCCGAACGGGTGTGGCTTTGCTCTGAAAGTGGGGATTCCCGGATTTCATCCGGGCTACCGCTGCCGGCGGCCGCTCGTGCAGCGGCAGAGCCGCCTGCCCCTTGCAGTCCCAGGCGGAGCCTGGGACCGAGAAGACCCCGGGAACAAAAGCTGTGAGAGTCGGTACGAGAAAATCAAACCACGCCTCACGAGGTTGGCACAGTCCTGTAGGGGCGAAGCATTTGCGGTGATGTTGCCTGACCTGTGTCTACTCAATTGGCAAATGCTTCGCCCCTACTACCTTAAGAAGAACTTTCCGTGCTCCAGGCTGCGCTGCACGCTCAACAGCGGCAAGTCCTTCGGCGAGGGGGTAGACTTGTTCGATCAAGGGGAGGACCGACACGCTCCGTTGCTTCAGCGCCTGCAGGGCTGGTGGGAATCGCCCACAGCGAGAGCCCACAACTGTGACCTCATTGATCACCAGCGGCGCGAGTGACAGGGAGTGAGGCATCGCTACCGTACTCTTGAGGACAAGTGTGCCGCGTGGCCGCACGGCCTCAAGTGACAAAGAAAGACCAGCAGTCGAGCCGGTCGCTTCGACAACGAGATCAGCTTTGCGTAGCTGCCAGTCTGCCAGCAAGACCGTATAGAGGCCGAGTTTGTCAAGCATAGCTAATTTATCTTGATGTTTTCCCACTACTGTCACCCGTGCACCAGCCAGATGCAGCACCTGGGCGCACAACTGCCCCAGCTTACCGTCACCCAAGATAACGACCTCAGTCGCAGGTTGCACATGGACCTGTTCCAAAATCTCAAAGGCGGCAGCGAGCGGTTCGGTAAAAACCGCTTCCTCATCGGACACAGCATCAGGCACGAGATGCAGGTTTGGCGTCGGTACGGCGAGATATTCAGCAAAACTGCCATTGGCATTGAGGATGCCCATGACACGACGGTTGGCACAGTGCCGTCCCAGCCCTTGCAAGCACGTTTCACAGGTACCACAAGCGAAATTGATCTCGGCAACCACACGCTGGCCGATCAAGTGAGCCGGTCCTTCACTGACCTCACCAACAAACTCGTGCCCCGGCACTCCCACAAATCCCATGTACCCCTTAAAAATCTGCAAGTCGGTGGAACAGATCCCTGCGAGGCGGACTCGCACGAGAGTCGTAGCCTGATCAGCCACCGGTGGCATAGGATAGGACGTATTTACTTGCAGCCGCTGCCCATCCCAATGAAGTGCCTGCATAGACGTCCCCCCTCGTTACACAGAAACTGTTCCAACCTTTTTCTTCTGTTTCGCCAAAGCGACCATCTCGGCATGAACCCTTGCTTCCTTGCCGTCACTTGTGCTCAAATAGGGCCGTTTCGTGAAAGTAGCTATGAAAGACACCGTAGAGCCCGACCCAGCCACACAACTCCAGTTCCTCTTCTTGTCCGGCCTTCACTGCTTTAGTGCCCTTATTTTTCCACGCCTTTCGGTGTTGGCTTAAGTAGCGTATAGCGGACTCGTATGCTTGGCGTTGGCTGGCAAATTGTTATCACAGGTGGGCTGATCTTAGCTAATGCCTTCTTCGTCGCGGCCGAGTTCGCCCTGGTCAAGGTGCGTGGCGCACGTATCGAAGATCTCGCCCGACGTGGCAGCCCGCTGGCACGCGTCGCTCGTAGAGTCATTAACGATCTCGATGCCTCGCTGGCCGCGGCTCAGCTCGGTGTAACCTTTGCCAGCCTGGGGCTTGGCTGGATTGGCGAGCCAGCCGTAGCCCAGATTATTGAGCCCTTACTCAACCTCGTCGGTATTGGGTCCCCAACCGCCGTACACGGTTTTTCTTTTGCCGTAGCTTTCGCTCTCATTACTGCGCTCCATATCATTGTGGGCGAGCAGATGCCCAAGTTTCTTGGTATCCGCAACTCCCAAGAGGTGGCGTTGTGGACCTCCCTGCCCTTTTTACTCTTCTCCTGGTGTTTTTACCCCCTGCTGTGGCTGCTCAATGCCGCTGCCAACGGGCTGCTGCGTCTTTTCGGGGTGCCCGAGGCCAACACCCAGGAATTAGATCATTCGGAAGAAGAACTCCGAGTTATTCTCTCCGAGTCGCAACGCCACGGTGCGCTCTCGGCTGGGAAGGTGAACCTGCTGGAAAACGTCCTCGATCTGGCAGGCCGCACGGTCATGGAAATCATGGTGCCGCGCCCGGACATCGATCATTTATCGTTGAGTAAGACCTGGAAAGAAAATCTTGAGATTATCTATCGTACCGGCCATACTCGCTATCCTCTGTGTGAAACGGACATCGACCACGTCATCGGCATGGTCCACATCAAAGACATTTTTCTGCAGAGAATCGAAATCAAGAGCCCAGCCGATCTCTTCAAAATTAAACGCGAGGTTTTGCTCGTCCCGGAGAGCCGGCCGCTCGAGGCTTTACAGCAGGACTTTCAACAACGTCGCTTGCATATGGCCATAGT
>JACQEL010000444.1 GCA_016200595.1 Deltaproteobacteria bacterium | reverse complement strand
CGACATGGTCTATTTTCGCTCACCGACGCTGACGATCCTCAAGGCCGCCGTGCCGCCCAAGTTCAAAACTCCTCCGCATAATCACAACATGTGGGCGGTGATCGGCGTCTACGACGGCCAGGAGAACAATACCTTTTACCGGCGCAGCGGCAACGGTCTGGAGAAGATCGGCGGCAAAGATTTGCAAACTTCCGATGTACTGGTGCTCGGCGAGGACGGCATTCACGCCATCGAGAACCCGCTCGACCGGGCCTCCTGCGCGATTCATATCTATGGCGGGGACTTTCTGGACACGCCGAACCGTAGCACCTGGAACCCATTCACGCTCGAGGAACAGCCCTACGATTTCAAACTCATCATGGATTATGCCCGCCAGCTTATGGCGCAGTAACGAGCAGCCTGGAAGCGAAGAAAGCAAAGGTGAATCGCAGCAACCTCCCTCATTCTCTCTCCTTGAGAGCCGACACGCTGGGACGGGGAGGCGAGGACGTGGTGCACACCGCTGCCATGCCGATCACATCCCCCACGGGAATCGGCATCTGTCCCCACCACAGGCCGTCAGGAAAGAGGGTGCTGGCCCAGTGCACTTTTTGTAATCGCTTGCCCGCAGCCTTCTGCACCAGCGCCCGGAGAGACCCAAACGAGTAGTCGTGCGCTTGACTCAAGAGAGACTGATGGGCCTGGGGTCCCAACCGCCGCGAGATGCCACCGAGACTCCAGCGGTTCAAGACTAGGAGGACGAACCCCTGGCGCGCGACCCGCACCGCTTCCGCAAGCGCGGCTGCAGGCTCTTCGAGAAACTCGAGCGTGGTCACAAATACTACTAGATCTACCGCCCCCTCCCGCACAGGAAGCTGGTGCGCGTCGCCCAGAATCACCGGAACGTGTGGCACTCGCTCATGCAATTCAGCTAGCATTGCCGGAGCACGGTCGAGCCCCACCGTCCACAATCCCTGCTGAGACAGCCAGGCGGTGAAGTGGCCGGTGCCGCAGCCCACTTCCAGCACCATGCGCGCGGTAGGGAAGCACGTGAGCAACCGCTCTAGCAAGGCACGCTCGGCTCGATCCGCTCGCTCCCCGCGTGGTGTGGCATACCAGCCTTCGTATCGGCTGGCTGCTCGCTCAAAGATGTCCCAGGGCATCGGGCACTTGATCTCAGACCGGACAGGCGTTCGACACTGTCACAGTCATCACCACGTGGCCCGTGGTGGCCGCTTCAACAAAGGCTTCCTGCAGTGCCGCGAACACCACGCCCGCTTCTCCGATCACTCGCGTGCTCATCGGGCCGATTTCTGGCTGCAGGTCACGCACGGCCAACGCCCTGCGGACCGCCTCAATAGCGGGACTCAAGTGTTCTTGCCGCAAGGGGTAGATACTGATCTGGGCGCTGATCATCATGCTCTTGCTCCTCTATGCTGCAAAGTATGTATACGCAACAGAGAAATCCTCCACACTAAGAACTATACATACTCGTAGCCCTTATGTACTCTGCCGAGTACTGATCGTGCAGATTGCGGTCAGTACAACGACGGAGAGCCCAAAGAGGATTGAAGTTGTCTGCAGATTCTGTGTCCTTAATGATCTGTTCCCAGGTTCGTTCTCGTTGTTTCTTACTTTGCGTGGGGTCAGTGCAGCAGGATGATTGTCCCAATCCCCGCTCCAAGCAAAAGCAGCTGCGCGAGGCTGGAGGTAACGCCCGTAGCGTTAAAAGAGAAAAGCAAGCGGATGGGACCTGCATATTTTTAGTGTGGCTGGATGTGGATCTTCCCCATGCTGATGTTCATTGTGATGTTGGCTGTACTCTACCTGCTGTTCGTTCGCGGCGGCCTCGGCCCACCTTACCAACATGCCAACAGATCTTAGCGGCACCCTGACGATTCAGAAACCCCCTTGGATATCCGCAAGCGACGATACGCGAAGGGTGAAGTCACTCAAGAAGAATTTGAGCAGATGAAAAAAGATCTCGCGAATTGAAGGGAGAGCTGAGAATGACCAGCGAGAGCGCAGCCGTCGAGCACGGCATTTTAGATGCGCAACAGCAACACTGGGACACGACTTTCTCACACCGATCAGAGATGTTCGGCGAAGCGCCTAGTGATGCCGCGCAAAAGACAGTGGCCCTCTTCAAACAGGAAAGGAAAACCACGCTCCTGGAACTCGGCAGCGGACAAGGCCGCGATACGCTGTTCTTTGCCCGTAACGGCTTTCACGTAACGGCCGTGGACTACGCCCAAGTCGCCATTGACGCTCTCGCGGCCAAAGCGCAGGCGGTTGGCGTGGCGCAGTTGGTCACCGCACTCCGTCACGACATCAGAGCGCCGCTTCCGTTTCCCGCGTACTCCTTTGATGGGTGCTACTCGCACATGTTGTACTGCATGGCACTGACCACGAACGAACTCGAGCAACTGTCTCAAGAAGTCTGGCGGGTGTTACGTCCAGGCGGCCTCAACATCTACACCGTGCGGCACACCCAAGATCCCGACTATGGGACCGGCATCCACCGAGGAGAGGACATGTATGAGGTCAACGGCTTCATTGTCCATTTTTTCAGTCGAGAAAAAGTCGTGCAGTTAGCAAGAGGATACGAGATCATCAGCATTAACGAATTTGAAGAAGGGAAACTGCCGCGAAAACTCTTTCGCGTCACGCTCCGCAAGAAAGGAGGCTCATAATGCCATGACTGACCCCTGAGGAAATCATTGAAGCTCTCCATGCACTGGGTGAGCTGGTCGAGCTCGCGCGGCAGATAGCAGGAGCACTCACGGGCAAGAATGTTGAGGAACTGCAGGGAAGCCCTCACTCGTCCGAGGGGCAGTCCCAGGCGAGGTAGTGATGATAGGAGAAACGTGAGGACTCTGGCAGGTCGACTGCTCTTGGTCTTATGGCTCTGGATGCTGTGGCTTGCCTGCCCGGGGGTGGGAAACACTGACGGTCTCGATAAGCAGGAAGCTGATCTTGAGGTGTTCACTCGTGAAGGCTGTCCTCGGTGCGCAGCTGCCGAACGTTTTCTAGTGGTTCTTCAACAGGAGCGACCAACGCTCCGGATTGTGGGGCATGATGTTACCAAGGATCCGGCTGCCCTCGCGCGACTACGGGAATTGGCTACCCAGCACGCAGTACAGACAGTAGGAGTGCCCGCCTTCTCTTTGCAGGGGGAACTCATCATCGGGTATGTGGGTGCTGATCCTCATGCTCTCCATGCTGGCCAGCTTAAAAGACCGGCTGAGGATGGTGCTGATCGCCGGCACCTTCGTCGCCGTGGAGGGCTTAGTCACCAAACCTGGCTGGCTGATGGCATAGGAGGGAAGAATCCCAGGAGAATTGGACAAGCGTCAGCTGGAGGCATGGACACAAAAAGTACGGCGACAACTCGTGAACGACAACAGTCAAGGAGGTACGTACGCATGGTTCAAGAACTTAATGTGACACGGATTCAAGAAGCAGTACAGAAGCGGTATGCCGCGGTCTCGTGCTCAGCGGCGGGCCACTTTTCGTACCCGATAGGAAGAGCTGGAGCCGCCTCCCTCGGCTATGAGCTCTCGCTCGTTGGCGATCTCCCTGAGGAGGTGCTGGAAGCCTTTTGCGGCGTGGGCAATCCCTTCTCCCTGGGTCCCATCAATCCGGGAGAATCTGTTCTTGACGTGGGTTGCGGCGCAGGATTTGATCTCATCTTCGCAAACCGATTGGTAGGTCGAAGAGGACGGGTGTGTGGAATCGATCTCACCGCGGAAATGGTCGAGAAGGCCCAGGCGAACCTGAGGCGAGCGGGTGTCCCCAACGGGGAGGTGCATCGTGCGGCTTGCGAGGCGATTCCCTACGCCGACGGGACGTTTGACATGGTGATTTCGAATGGCGTGCTAAATCTATCGCCTTTGAAGGAAAAGAGCTTCGAGGAGATCTACCGCGTGCTTAAGTCCAATGGTCGCCTTCAATTTGCAGATATTGTTCTAGAGGAAGATCTCCCTGCTGAAGTCGCGGGCAGTCTTGAAGCCTGGTCTGACTGAATCGGAGGAGCGATCCCAGTTAGGGATCTTGTCGGGTTGATGAAGAGCGCGGGCTTTGTTCACGTGGAGTACGTTGGAACGACAGGCATAACGACGTCGAGGTTTACGGTCGGGGCTCTGTTTCGGGCTTACAAAGGCTAGAGTCTGTTATGGGCATCGAAGAGCGCGGTCGATCAGTAACCCTTCTCATTGCTCGTCTGGGCGTGGCGTACCTGTTCTTCTCGCAATTGTTCGATATTGGGAAGCAACGGCGCAGAAAACTCGCTTACGGGGTATTAGCCTTGTTCGTTAGAAAACCCCAATTAAAGAGAAAAGGCAGACAGTTCCTTCGCGCGGGCGCGCTCAATGAAGTGCTTACGGCCTCACTTTGCTTGGATTTTTGATCGCCCTAGCGGACGTTTTGATGACGAGTGGGGCGTCTACTGAACTCCACGATGCCCGACCCCGAAAATAATGTCCCGTGACGCCACCCGGTCGCGTACCATCTGAATGTCGGTGAAGCCGGACGCTGCAAGGAGCCTATATACCTCGTCGCTGGTATAGAACCGATAGATCGCGGCTGGGAAATTCGCGCCTGCTCGCTCGTCCTCTTTGGGGCTGAAGCCGAGGACAAAGCGTGCGCCTGCTTTCATCACCCGGTAAATTTCCTGCAGATGCACACGCGGATCATGCCAGAAGTATAGGATGTGCATCGCATACACCCGGTCGAAGCACCCATCGGGATAGGGAATCCGCGCGCTGTCGGCGAGTTGCACCTCGACCCGGCCCTCCTTGATAAACTGTCGGTTCCGGTCTCTAGCCATCCGCACCATTTGCTCCGACACGTCCACGCCGGCCACGAATCCCGTTGGAACGACAGTGGCGGCTCGTGCCAGCGTGCGTCCATGCCCAAAGCCGACTTCCAGCACGTGATCGTCGGGCCTGCATGCGAGTAATACGAGGGCCTGCTCGTTGACGGCCGCGGTCTCGGCCGCCATGATCCACGCCAGGACTCGACCAAGCAGACCGGTCGGGCAACTTGCTTGACGGGCAATGAACTCCGGGCGTCGCATCGGTTTCTCCTCCGTTGTGGTCTGTGCTCATCCGTCCTGCCGCACGGGCAGCTCACCCCGCGGTCAGTGCGGCGGGTGGAGATCTCGCACCACGGTTTGCAGGCCAAACCAGTAGGTGAGACAGGCGCCGAGCACAGTGGTGGCAAAACCAATGGTGAGGTCATTGAGCCCCGCAATACAACTCCGGGGAATGACGAGGCCGTATCCAATGGCCAGGGTCGGCACCACAAATCCGACCAAGGGATAGAAGTAGCGCAGTTTCATTGACCTTTCTCCTCTCTTGCCGTTGTCCTGGGAAACGACCGCTGTCAGTGCCGGCACTGGCGATTCTCTGCACCAACCCGAATCCAGGTGGTAGTCCGGCCGAGGAGGGGGATGGCGACGTAGCCTCTGAGATGGAGTCGATCGGCTCCTTCCACCCCGAGGCTACACCGATACGTCTTGCCACTAGTTGGGTCATAGATTGTACCGTCGGCCCAGACCCTTCCCTCTGCATCGGACTGCTTGAGTCCCTGAAGAATTTCCAGGCCGAGCAACGGTCGGTCTCGCAACGACGCATTGCCGTTACTGCGATCACGGAGGTCACAGCCGGTTTCATCAAAAGGAGATCGTAACCAGACAATCCGCCCGCACAGGGCGTCACCGCACGCGCTGATCTCCACTTGCGCAGCGCCTCCTTCTGCGTACCACAGGCCCACCGGGGTCGCCGCGAACACTAGTGCGACATGACCATAGAACGCAGCGCTGAAGAGCACGGTGGCGAAGAGCCAGTGCTGGCCGTAGGAGGACATGAGAGTTGTAGGGAATATCCTGCGCATAGGCATCACTCCGGTACCAAGGCGTTGACAATGAACTGGATCACCGTTTCCCGTGCCACCGCCTCCTCCACCGGTTGTGGATGGGGATCCCAATGGCGATGGACGGCCCAAAAAACAAGCGTCTCCAACAGCAAGCGCGCCGCTACAGCGACATCGGGCGCGGAGCGCAAGAGTTTGCGGCGCATCCGGTTTTCCAGATACTGGGTGAGCATCGCCATAACGCCGCCTCTTGCTCCTTCAAACCACAAGGCGGCCAGCTCCGGATGGTCCCGCGCCGAGCGATCAAGGAGCGTAATGCCGTGCCGATTGCGTGCAAGAGTGTCGTACAGTTCGTGAACGATCGCAATCAGTTCCGCCCGCGCATCCGTCACCCGCTGGCGCGTCAGTGCCTCCGCCAGCGCCGGTAAGGTTTGGTTCGCCGCGAGCCGCTCGCGCACGTACTGGAGTGTCGCTCCTGGCTTGGGGGTCGGAAGAGGAAGCGAGGGAAGATGTGCAAAGGGGCGCTCCGCGTCCGCACAGCGCAGGACAAGATCGAAGACTTTCAACGTAGAGATACAGAGTCCCTTTCGCGACCCCTAACGCCGCAGCGATGTCAGCCATCTGGGTGCGCTGGTACCCCTGCGCGATAAACACGTCGGTTGCACAGTGCACCAGGTGCGCCAGTCGATCGGGGGGAATTGTTCGAGCCATGCCATAATTATAAATGACTGACTAAGTCAGTCAATAGACTTTCTCAATTTTATCAGGCAGGCAGCCGCGGACTGTTCCCGCCCGCTTCAGGCGAGTCATTTCCTGTCCTTGACTGAGTGATTGCATTTTGTTAGTGATCGTTCACTAACTATGGATATCCTGAAAGAGAAACCCGACACCAAGCGGCCCGTCATCATCCGGGCGGCAACTGCGCTCTTTGCCAAGCGCGGCGTGGACGCGACTAGCATGCGGGATATCGCCGAAGCCGCGGGCGTGCGCGAAGCGGCCATTTACCGCTACTTCGCGGGCAAGGAGGAGATGAGCCGCGAAATCTTTGTCAGCTGGTACGGCTGGTACAGCCGGCAATTGCGTGAGATCGTGCGCGGCCCGAGCGACACGAAGGAAAAGGTCTACGGCGCGGCCCGTCTGGAGCGTGCCGCGGCGGCGGAGCATACCGAAGCGTTCACCTATTTCTGCGAGAACGAAGCGCGGTTCCTCCGCACTCTTCCGGCCGGGGTGCCGCGCGCACGCGACGTCTTCATCGAACTGATCATCGAAGGACAAAAGCGGCGGGAGGTCAAAGCGGGAGATGCAGGACTGCTCGCCGACATGCTCAGCGGTGCGTTATGCGCGGTTGCGTTGTCGTCGATCTGGCGCCACCGGCGGGGGGATCTCAACAACCACCTGGACCTGGTCGCAGAGACCTGCTGGGCAATGATAACGGCTTAAATTTCTACCCAATGGAGGGGAGTCAGATGACACGTGAAGAGGAAGTGATTCACAGATATTTCGACGCTTTCAACCGCCACGACATCGACGGCGTGATGGCCTGCTATCATGAGCAGCCGGTCCTTATTAGCCCGACGGGCAAGCGGTGTGAAGGGCGTGAAGCGGCGCGGCGCTCGTACGAAACCGAGTTCGCGATGTTTCCGGATGGACGTTGTGATCTGCGCTTGTGCACCGGCAACGGTGGTCGCGGCGTGGCCGAATCGTTCTTTCATGGCACGCACGCGGAACGCGGGAAAGTGGAGATGATTGGCGCCGAAGTGATAGAGATTGTGGACGGCAAAATCAAGGAAATCCGCGATTATCATCGGCTAGTGCCGGCGAAGGCCGCGTAGCACAATGACACAGGTCAACTCCAGCGTGACAGCGTCGCCGCTCGCCGCGGTTTCAGCTCTCCCGCAAAGGCGTTGCTGATTCGCCGGTTTCTACGGTGTCGACGAACAGCCGGCGGGGTTCGACCGCGTCGTGGGCGAAGTGACCGTGGAGAGCGACGCGCCTGCGATGAAGTGGGCGGGGCAGAGGTGCTCGAGATTGTGGACGGCAAAATCAAGGAGATCCGCGACTGCCGCTCTCACGCGTTTGTGGTAGTCGCGGACAGCGCGTCCGTGGCGGAGGCTGTGCCCTACCCTTGAGCTGCATCGGGGTTGGTGACCTTGTCCGTTCAGACCCCACAACGAGGAGGGTTTGTCATGTGACAGCGCTTCGGACAGACAGGGATATTTGGCGTAGATCTTTCCCTGCTATTTGGTGTACCAAAGGGCGACACCGTACGGAGGCAGAAGTGAGATCGTGGCCCGGTCGATCCGGCGCGTCAGCAACGCAGGCTCTAACGCCAGCAGTCCTTGCCGATGATTTACCTCTGGGACACCAAGGGGCGCGTTTCAGAGACTCACCCGATGCCGGTGGGGCTAGATACACTGACCAATTGCACTTTCGGTGACGCTGACCAGCGAACGTCCTATATCACGACCGGCGGCGGACACCGCTTCCGGGTCCGAAACAACGGACGACGGGATGGATCATCTGGCCACCGGTGAGACCGGAGGAGTCTGCCGGGCCGCGATCGGAGGATGACGAAGCTATACGTATGATTGATTAGCACGGTTATGGCCCGGAGAAGACACGGCCTTTTTCTGACGTACTAACTGACTCCAAGCCGAGGGAGGAGGATCAGATCATGAGCGGCACGACCGAGCAGTTTGAAGGTGGCTGCCTGTGCGGGGCGGTCCGTTTTATCGCAACTGGTGTACCGAAGGGGATATATTGGTGTTATTGCCAAAGTTGTCGAAGGCATACTGGCGCGCCGGTTGCTGTCTTCGCGGCATTCGACTGCGAGGCGTATATCGTTACCAAAGGCGAGATCACCAAGTTCGATTCTACACCAGGGAGAACACGGCGCGGATTTTGCGCCCGGTGCGGGTCAACTTTGACTTGCGAAAGTCTCCCTGGGCCGACGGAAACGCATTTCCATGTCGGTGCGTTCGATCAAGCCGCACGGCTTCAGCCGAGGAGACAGTATTTTCCAGAGGAACGCCTGCCTTGGTTCCATATCGCCGAGGCATAAGACCCGTTGGTCCCTGCATCGAGGAGATGCTGAGCGTGCGCCCTCGGCGACGGGGGCGTACAACCGTTTCTCAATCGATTATCTGTTTTCGAACCACATCATTTTGCGCCTGACGCAGGACGTCTATTGGCGGGTCAGCGGGCACGATCCTGGTCCCTGGTCGACTGGCGATCACTTTGGGTACCCAGGGAACAGTCGCCATGAGGCCATCTTCAGCGTGATCTTTCAGTTTTAGGTGGAAAGGAGGCATCATCATGCACGAGCGCGCGTATGAAAAAGGAGTGGTCAAGATTGGGGTCGTGGCCTATGCCCCGAAGGTGGTCACCATCTGGGAGGGCATCAAAGATTACTTACGCGGCCAGGGCTTCAACGCCGATTGGATCCTCTATTCCAACTATCCGGCGTTAGTGGAGGCGCTCGTGGCCGGGCGTGTCGATATCGCCTGGAACACGCCGCTCGCCTATCTCCAAGCTAAGGAAAAGCTCGGTGGGCAGTGTCAGGTGTTGGCGATGCGAGACACGGATGTGGGCTTTACCACCGTCTTCATCACACAAACGGACTCGCCCATTCGCGCCCTCTCGGATCTCAACGGCAAGCGCTTCGCTCTTGCCAGCCGTGACTCCTCGCATGCAGCGATTCTCCCATTGTATTTCCTACACCAGAACGGCATTCACCCAGACACCGACCTCACGCTGCTGCGCTTTGACACAGACGTGGGCAAACATGGTGACACGGGAACGAGCGAAGAAGAAGTTGTGCGCGCGGTGCTGAACGGCGAGGCTGAGGCTGGCGCGTTGGGGAAGGCGACATGGGATGCACATGTGGCTGCTGGACGGATCGACCCCCAGACGCTGCGCATTTTCTGGACGAGCCCAGGCTACTGCCACTGTAACTTCACCGCGCGGGCTGACTTTTCTCCAGCATTAGCTGAGCGCTTCACCCAGGTCATTCTGGCCATGGACTACCAGCAGCCTGAGCAGAAACGGATCATGGACCTCGAAGGGTTGACGCGTTGGGTACCAGGCAGGACGCAGGGGTACCAAGAGCTCGAAGACGAGGCGCGAGCGCTCAACCTGCTTTCGTAAAGTGGGAGCACTGAATTGACAAGAGGAGGACACGACGATGACACCCGAAGAACAACTCATCCAGCGTTATTTCGAGGCGTTCAACCGACACGACATCGAGGGGGTTATGGCCTGTTTTCACGACAACCCCGTGATTGTGGATGCAGAGGGCAGGCGGTTTGCAGGGCGGGAAGAAGTGCGGCGCTCGTACGAGACCAGCTTCGCGCTCTTTCCCGACGGTCGTTGCGACCTGCGGTCGTGCACCGGCAATGACGGCCGGGGGATGGCGGAATCGCTGTTTCACGGCACCCGTCCGCGAGAGGGAAAGGTCGTGGAGGCGGTCGGGGCCGAGGTCCTGGAAATCGCGGACGGTAAGATCAAAGAAATCCGCGATTACCATCGACCTCTCCCGGCAAAATCCGCGTAAGCGGAGCGAAGCGAGTCTGCCGACGGTCGTGTAAACGGAGGGCGTGACGGCCCTCCTGCTGGACAGGAGGGTTTTCTTCCTGCTGTTCTTGACATGCGCCTTAAAAGATCTACTATTCAATTAATTAATTGAATAGTAGACAATAATGATGAAGAACCCTAAGCGCATGTTCAAAGATCGCGTCTACGAGCAACTGGCTCGTATCGGCAAGGCAGTGGCCAGCCCCCAACGCCTTGAGCTGCTTGATCTCTTGAGTCAGGGACCACGCACCGTCGAGAACCTGGCGCAGGAGGCACACCTGACGGTGGCGAACACCTCCCGGCACCTGCAGATCCTGCGCGCGGCCCGGCTGGTGGAAGCGGAAAAAGAGGGCGTGTTTGTCCGGTACCGGGTCGCAGACGAAGCGGTCGCGGACTTTTTCCGTTCGCTCAGGGTCCTGGCTGCCAGCCGGCTGGCCGAGCTGGACCAGATTACCCGGCACTTCTTCAAGGACCGTGACGCATTGGAGCCGGTCGACCGCCAAGCGCTCTTAGCCCGTGTCCGCAAGGGGTTGGTCACCGTGTTGGACGTTCGCCCACCGGAAGAATACCGGTCGGGACATATTGCCGGCGCCATGTCGCTGCCGCTGCACGCGTTACAAGAGCGGCTCGCCGAACTCCCCCGCAACCAGGACATTGTCGCATACTGCCGCGGTCCCTACTGCGTCCTCGCCGCTCAGGCTGTCGAACTCCTGCGAGAGCACGGCTTTCGGGCGGTGCGACTGGAGGACGGCGTGACGGACTGGCGCGCGCACGGTCTTCCCGTCGCTAGAGGCGACAAAGCCTTCTAAGAGGCAACGCGTATGGAATCCCTGGTTCGCTTGAGCGTTTTTCTCGGTGTCTTCACCGCGATGATCCTGTGGGAGTTTTTCCGTCCCCGCCGACCGCTCCTATACCCGCGCCGTCAGCGTTGGGTGACAAATCTTGGTCTCACGTTCCTCAATATGGCCCTTGTACGGCTGACGGTGGGAGGCGTGGCATATGCGGCCGCTGTGTTCTCGGCAGAGCAGGGGGTGGGGTTATTACACTGGTCGACGCTTCCGCCGTGGGCAGCGGTGGTGGTCACGCTGCTGGTTCTCGATTTCGCCGTCTACCTGCAGCACGTAATGGTTCATGCCGTGCCGGTGCTCTGGCGCCTACATCGCGTCCATCATGCCGACCTAGGTTTTGATGCGACCACAGGCTTGCGCTTCCACCCCATTGAGATCTTCCTTTCACTCAGCCTCAAAGTAGCTGCGGTTGTATTGCTCGGCGCGGTGCCGTGGGCGGTAATTGCCTTTGAGGTCATCTTGAATGCGTCGTCTGTCTTCAACCACGGCAACGTGGCGATTCCGGAGTCCATCGATCGTTGGCTGCGGTGGGCCGTCGTCACCCCGGACATGCACCGCATCCACCACTCGACACGCGTGGTCGAGACCAACTCGAACTTCGGCTTCTCGGTGTCCTGGTGGGACCGACTCTGCGGTACCTATCGTGCGGCGCCTGCGCTCGGACAAACCGGGATGGAGATTGGCTTGAGCGACTACCGCACCCCCCTCAATCTCGGTCAGCTCCTCCTGTTGCCTTTTCAGGGGGATGCCGGTCGTTACACGTTTGAGGGCGCTCGCTCGGCAAGGGTGTAAAGGAGAAAATTGGCATGAAAACTCATCTCCCTCGCATTGGTCTGTTTTTGTTGCTCACGATCGGTGTCGTGCTGGCCTGGCTTCACCGTGACGCGCTGACTGCGGAAGCGATCACAGCCTGGGTGGAGCGCAGCGGTATGTGGGGGCCAGCCGTGTTCATCGGGATTTACACGATTGCCCCGGCGCTGTTCCTGCCGGGCTCTATCCTCACGCTGGCGGGAGGCGCGCTTTTTGGGCCGCTCGCCGGAGCAGTGTTCAGCCTGACGGGCGCCACCATTGGTGCGACTGTGGCCTTCCTCGTTGCTCGCTACCTGGCAGCAGACTGGGTCGAACACCGCGTATCAGGCAGACTCCAAGACATCAAAGAAGGTGTAGAAAGAGAGGGCTGGCGCTTCGTCGCCTTTGTCCGGCTGGTGCCGCTCTTTCCCTTTAACCTGCTCAATTACGCTTTGGGGCTCACGCGCCTGTCGGTCCAGACCTTTGCGGTAACCTCGTATATTACCATGGCGCCGGGTGCCTTGGCCTATGCCTACCTCGGGGATGCTGGCCGCGAGGCGGTGAGTGGCGGACCAGACCTTGTACGGAAAGGACTCTTTGCCTTGGCTCTCCTCGCCGCCGTGGCGCTGCTCCCCTCGCTCATCCGCCGCTGGCGACGACCGGGGAAGATGTCCCCGCAGCAGCTCCAGACCTTACTCTCGCAAGGCGAGTCACCGCTTGTGCTCGATGTCCGCAACCCGGACGAGTTCGTCGGGGAGCGGGGCCACATTACCGGGGCGGTGTTATGTCCTTTGCCCGAATTCGACACAAAACTTGACGAGCTGGAGGCTCACCGTACACGCACAATCGTCATCGTCTGAAACAAGGAAGGCCGCTCGGTCAGAGCGGCAGCAGTGTTGCGAGAGGAGGGCTTTCAGTCGGTACAGGTGCTCGCTGGTGGGATGGGAGCATGGAATGAGGCCGGGCTCCCTATTGTTCGTAAAGGAATGGAATAAGGCGATTGTGCTCACCCCGGTGCTGTGCGATCAGGGAATGGTCCGTACCCTCCCAGTGGAAATAGCGGACGAGTTCGTCGGCTGTCGGCTCGCCTGTGAATCGTCCATAGCGGCGCTATTGCTCGTCTGTAAGAAAACCGACTGGTATACCTCTTCCTCCTCCTGCCTAGGGAAGTTGCAAAACTTAGGCTTTCGTCCAACTAAGGTACGTAAGCTCTCACAGAAGCCGTCTTTCCCAGGTTAGCTCTCGTGGAGCGAAAAAGACTGACTTTCCTCCAGTACACCGTGTCTTCGAAGAAACCCCCTCAGTATGCTAAAAATATGAGAAAAGAGCAGGAGCTGGCCATGAGCAGTCCCGATGAGCACAGCGTGCGCGCAGTGTTCGACATCTACACTGAACCTGGAGTAGAGTGGCAGGTGCGGTTCCTCGGGACGCATCTGCACCCGGGGTTTGAAGGGGTGGGATTTCACCCTGATGTAATTCTTTAAGCCGCATAGCGCAGGACCTTTGACCAGAAACTCTCCCACTGTTGGG
>JACQEL010000443.1 GCA_016200595.1 Deltaproteobacteria bacterium | reverse complement strand
TTCCGCACTTTGGCTGATCAACGAAAAGCGCTTGGGTCTGGTCCGCTAATTGCACAGTTGTTCGCTAGCGGCTTCTAGCCCTAGGACGGCACCAGGCATGAACAACGTCGAAGAATAGAAAACTGAAAAAGACGGCCTCGATATTCTCAGTGATATCGAGCGCTACAGTCGCGAAGGAGCCGACGCGATCAGTGAGCGAGACAAGCTGCTCATGAAATGGTACGGGGTATTCTTCCGCCGTCACACACCCGGCTTCTTCATGATGCGCATCCGCATCCCCAACGGCATCGCCACCAGCCAACAGGTAAGGGTCCTGGCCGAAATCACCACTACACTCGGAGCCGGATTCGCTGACATCACTACTCGTCAGCAGGTGCAGTTGCGCAGCGTGCGTATTCAGCACGTCCCCCAAGTGTTTCAGCGCCTTCAGGAAGTCGAACTCTCCAGCTTACAAACCGGGATGGACAACATCCGTAACGTGATGGGCTGTCCGGTGGCCGGTCTCACCCCACAGGAGTTATTCGACGCCTCACCGGTAGTGCGGGAGTTTACCCAACTCTTTGTCGGCAACCGCGCCTACAGTAATCTGCCGCGTAAATTCAATGTCACCATCACCGGTTGTCTGGAAAACTGTACCCCGGCTGAGAGCCAAGACATCGCCATGATTCCTGCACGCAAAGACCACCGAGTGGGATTTCATATTTTGGTCGGCGGCAAGATGGGCTCCGGCGGCTATCGCCGCGCCGATGCGCTCGATGTCTTTGTTGAGCCACACGCCGCCGCCAGTGTGGCCGCGGCAATCGTCCGAGTCTTTCGCGACCACGGCTCGCGCGAAGCCCGTAACCGCAGCCGCTTTGCCTTCCTGGTGGAATCGTGGGGTGTCGAACGCGTACGGGCGGCGGTGGCACAGGAGTTCGGGAGATCACTCGAACGCGCGGGCGAAGACGCGCGGAGCAGCAAGCGCACGGATCATATCGGTATTTATCGGCAACCGGGGAAGCAGAATTTTATCGGGTTAGTCGTCCCCACGGGGCGGGTCAAAGCCGCACAACTCGCCGAAGTAGCGCGGTTGGCCGAGGTGTATGGCAGTGGAGAAATCCGCTTCACGGCAGAGCAGAATCTCATTCTTCCTCATATCAGCGACGCCAAACTTGGGGCCTTGGCCGAAGAGCCCCTGCTCAAACAGTTCCGCTACGATCCACCTGAAGTGCTGCGCGGATTGGTGACCTGTACCGGTATCGATTTCTGTGACCTCGCGCTCATTGACACCAAGGCCCGAGCTCTGCCCCTGATCGGTACGCTCGCAGAGAAACTGAAGGACCATAAGAATCCGCTGCGCATTGCTTGGTCTGGCTGTCCAGCTGGGTGTGCGAACCATCATCTTGCTTCAATCGGCCTCGAAGGCACCCGCACCCGCTTGAATGGCAAGGTCGTAGAAGCGGTCGATGTCTACGTTGGCGGACGGAGCGGCCGAGACCCCAAGGCCGGACAGCGGATCATGGAAGCCGTGCCGTGTGATGATTTACCCGAGGTGATGGAATATTTAGTCCGCTATTATCCGAAGGAGCGCTGAAACGTGGCAAAGGATCTAGCTAACGCGCCTCGGGAAAACGTTTCTAGCGTGGACGTCCCTAGAGAAGGTTCCCTCCTTGGCCGTCTCTACGGGTGACCAGGCTAAGTAGGGGCACGCGAGAGTGTGCCCCTAACCATTCCGCGGTTGCTAGGGTCTTCTCCTTCTTCCGCGCTTTAGGAGAGGGTCAGGGTATTTTCTCATACCCAGGCGGAGCCTGGATATGCCAGGTGGTCGCGGCTCTGCTGCACCGGGTTTGCGTTCCCAGGCAGAGCCTGGGAACGAGGTCAAAGGTAGGCCGGAATAAGCGAAGCGTTTCCGGCAGAAATGAGCACGCCGGGAACGGCCTACGGCCTTATCCCGGCCTACGGCTGAGAAAACGCTATGTCTCCTCGCTCAAATGAAAACCGCTGTAATCCTCTCTCTTTGGCAAAGAGAGCCTCCTGAGCGTCAGATGCACAATGGCAAAGTAACCTTGAGACAGAAAATCGCCCCCCAGGCAGGCCTCGCGGGCAGTGTCGCCGCGGCAGTGGTTGTGAGTTCGATCTTTTTGGGCTCCAGTAACCTCAGTCATTTTGATTGGGCCTTGTTGCCTTATGCCTTGGCGACTATTTTTTCGGCGGCTGCGCTCACCTACCGCTGTGCAGTATGGCTCCAGCGCCCTCCGACCAAGCGCTACTGGCAACAAGGCTGGCGTTTGTTTTGGCAGGGCGGGGTAATACACAATAGCCTTTATCTCACCCGTTTGGTGATTGATAACTTCGCCGCGCAGCGCTTCATCGCTCGCCGCAGCCGTCAGCGCTGGTTGATGCACCTCTGTCTTTCGTGGGGGAGCCTGCTCGCTTTCGCCGTGACTTTTCCCCTCGTCTTCGGCTGGGTTCATTTTGAAACCTCAGCTGCCGATCTGCACACGTACCAACTCTTCGTATTCGGGGTGAAACTGCAAGAGTTCTCGGTTGACTCAGTGCAGGCGCTCCTCTTCTTCAACGCCCTGAATCTCTCGGCAGTCTTGGTGTTGGTTGGCATTGCCCTGGCGCTCCACCGTCGGCTGACCGAACCAGAGGCTTTGGCCCTGCAACAGTTCAGTCAGGATCTTCTCCCTCTGCTGCTGTTGTTCGCCGTAGCCGTTACTGGTCTAGGCCTCACCCTCAATGCGCGTTGGTTGCACGGACAGGGATTCGGCTTTCTGGCGCTCACCCACGCGGCAGCGGTCAGTGCTCTGCTTTTGTATCTTCCGTTTGGCAAGCTGTTCCACATTTTTCAACGGCCGGCTCACTTAGGCGTGGGCTTATACAAACAAGCAGCCCAAGCTGGGCCGCCAGCGCAGTGCGTCCGCTGTCACCAAGCTTTTGCCTCGCAGATGCAGGTGGAGGACCTCAAACGGGTGCTCAGCGAACTGGAGTTCGATTATCGCTGCAACGGACCGGTGCTGCACTACCAGCACGTCTGCCCGCCCTGCCGACGGAAGTTGCTCGCGCTGAATCAGGGAAAGAATTTCCCAGGGGTCGGGGTTTGGGGGTCAGGGGCCGGTTCAACAGACGACAGCGGGTTATTGGTGAGTAATGCCGGCCCCCGACCCCTGACCCCTGACCCCCAGGTTGAAGGCTGACACTATGGCCCGTCTTCCAGTCTCCGAAGCACAGCTCATTGCTCAATACGGTCCCCATCTTCACTATGAGCCACCTGGCGGCTGGCAAGCGAGCAGCACTGCGGAGCGCCTGGTCAAAACCCACTGCTGCTTTTGTGGCGTGCAGTGTGGCATCCAACTCAAGGTTCGTAACGAGCAAGTCATCGGCTTCGAGCCGTGGGAGGAATTTCCCGTCAATCAGGGCAAGCTCTGTCCCAAAGGCGTGAAACGCTACCTGCAAAACAACCATCCCGACCGCTTACTCTCGCCTTTAATCCGCACGGACGCTGGTTTTCGTCAGGCAAGCTGGGATGAAGCCGTGACACGAGTAGTGGACAGCATTCGCCGCATTCAGAGCACGTCCGGCAAAGATGCCTTTGCCGTGTTATCCGGCGCGTCCCTAACCAACGAGAAAGCCTATCTGATGGGGAAGTTTGCGCGCGTGGCGTTGGGCACCGCCAACATCGACTATAATGGTCGGCTGTGTATGGTGGCGGCCGGCATGGTCAACAAAATGGCCTTCGGGATCGACCGTGCTGCCAACCCTTGGAGTGACATTCCTCTGGCGGATTGCATCTTCGTCACTGGCAGTAATATTGGTGAATGTTTTCCTATTCTGACCGACTATGTGTGGCGGGCACGGGACAATGGCGCAAGGCTGATCGTCGTGGACCCCCGTATGACTCCGGTCGCGCGGACCGCTGACCTGTTCCTGCCTGTCCGCCCCGGGCGAGACAGCGCGCTCATGAACGGCATCCTGCACGTTTTAATCGCGCGCGATTGGATCGACCATGACTTCATTGCTGCTCACACGGTGGGATTTGCCGCCGTACAGGCAGCGGTGACCGACTGCACTCCACAGCACACCGCTGAGATCACCGGGGTACCGGCGGCAAGTATCATCCGCGCCGCAGAATTATGGGCGGAGGCGCAAAACTCGATGCTGCTGCATGCGCGCGGCATCGAACATCACAGCAAAGGCGTCGAGAACGTCCTCTCCTGCATCAATCTGGTCTTGGCTACTGGTCGTATTGGCCGGCCTGGCTGCGGCTATGGTACGATTACCGGCCAAGGAAACGGCCAAGGTGGACGTGAACACGGGCAACGCTGCAATCAGCTGCCTGGCGGACGTGACATCGAAAATCCACACCACCGTCAGGAGATCGCCGCACTGTGGAACCTCGACGAAGCCGAACTGCCACATACGGGTCTGAGCGCAGTGGAGATTATCGACGCGATCAATGCCGGGACGATCAAAGGCTTACTCTCGATCTCGTTTAACCCACTCGTGTCCTTACCTGATGCCGCCCGCACGCGTGCGGCGTTGGAGAAGTTGGAATTCTACGTCGCCATCGACGTGTTTCTCTCCGAAACTGCACGCCATGCGGATGTGGTCCTGGCCGGATCGCTGCAGGAAGAAGATGAGGGGACAGTTACCACTGGTGAGGGGCGAGTCGTACGGATTCGCCAGGCCGTGCGCCCACCAGCCAAGGCTCGGACCGACTGGCAAATCGTCATCGACGTCGCACAGCGGCTGGGAAAGGGGGAATTCTTTCCTTACGCGGAGCCGGAGGAGCTTTTTCGCGAACTCTGTCGAGCTTCGGCTGGCGCGCCGGTCGATTACGCGGGCCTGACTTATCAACGCCTTGAACAGAATCACGGCATCTTCTGGCCTTGCCCGTCTCCACAGCATCCGGGTACGCTACGCCTCTTCACCGGCGGCAGCTTCGCCCATGCGGACGGCAAAGCGCGTTTCCATCCAATCTCCTACCGTCCGCCAGCTGAGGATGTCGATGCTGAGTATCCCGTCATCCTGACCAGCGGGCGGGTGGTCTCGCAATATCTCAGCGGCACCCAGACCCGGCGCATCGGCCCGCTGGTGGACCAGTATCCTGGTCCGCAAGTGGAAATACATCCCCAGCTAGCGGCAAAACTCGCAGTGAAAACCGGAGACCTCGTACGGGTCGAGAGCCGACGAGATGCCCTCACGCTGCCGGCACTAGTTGTCCGTACGATTCGGCCGGATACCATTTTCATTCCTTACCACTGGCCAGGCGAGCAGTCGGCCAATCGGCTCACCATTCGCGCCTTGGACCCGCTGGCCAAGATCCCGGAATTCAAAGTGTGCGCCGTGCGCCTCAGCAAGGTTACGGATTGCGGATTAGATGGCCAGCGGAAAAGCCAGGCCGAAGCGGATTGGGGATGGGAAAAGCAAGGCTGACCATGGAATTCTTCATCGATCCTTCGCGTTGTATCGGCTGCCAGGGGTGTGTGCATGCCTGCGCCGAATGTGACAGTCATCGCGGTATTTCCATGATTCACTTGGATTTCGTCGATCGCTCGAGTTCACCGCAGACAACCCCGACAGTGTGTATGCACTGTATCGACCCGACCTGCGCGCGAGTCTGCCCAGCCGATGCCATCAAACAAACTGCCGACGGAATCGTGCAGTCCGCCCTGCAACCACGCTGCATCGGGTGCTCGAACTGCGTCCTCGCTTGCCCCTTTGGCGTGCCTCGCTACATTCCGAAGATCGACCAGATGATGAAGTGTGACATGTGTTACGACCGCACTGCGGTTGGTCTCAAACCGATGTGCGCCACCGTGTGCCCGAGCGGCGCGCTGTATTACGGACCGCGCGAGGCGATCGAAAAGAATCGGCGCGCCCATCCGATCAACACTTTCACCTTCGGCCGCCAAGTCGTGAAAACCAAAGTGAACTTCATGGCGGGATCGACGGTTGAGGAGTTGGAGATTGACGTAGCGAATTTTATGGAAGGGGCCGGGGAACAGGAAAGACGAGAAGACACATGAATAGCCCAGCGAAAATACAACCGACCAATCTAGTAAGAGGGACTGACCCCCAACCCCTGACCCCCGACCCCCTGTCCCCATCCCCCCATTGGCGCACTGACTTCCCGATCAACTGGGAAGAGGACCACTATATCACCAGGCGCGAATTCACCTCTTTTCTCACATTTGTCTCAGGACTGCTGTTTCTCGCTACCAGCTTGGTCGGAGTACGAGAGTGGTGGCGACGCCGGCATCCACTACGTCCGTCCGCGGTCCGTATCGCGCAGGTAAGAGACGTCCCAATCGGGGGAGTGAAGATGTTCCACTACCCGACCGCGAACGACCCGTGCTTGTTGATCCGTCTGGCCGCCGACCATTTTGTTGCCTACAGCCAGAAATGCACTCACCTTTCGTGTCCAGTGGTTTACCACACCGCCTCGCAGGAGCTACGCTGTCCTTGCATCCATGGTCGCTTCGCCATCGCCAACGGTCAAGTCTTAGCTGGGCCGCCGCAACGGCCG
>JACQEL010000452.1 GCA_016200595.1 Deltaproteobacteria bacterium | reverse complement strand
GGTGCGGGAGATTGATCTGCGGCTCCCTTCTGAGCACTAAGGCCATGTGTTACCCATGTCTCCGCACACTTGTCACCCATGTCTCCGGTCTATACAGCTCTCTCCCACCAGGGGAGAGAGGAAAAAAGGAGCCCCTTCTCCTATGCTGCCCAAACTGTCGTGGAGCAAGCTGGGAGAGGGCGAGGGCCATACGAAGGGCGCAGCAAAACCTGACAAACCCCTCACCCTGTCCCTCTCCCGCAAGGGGAGAGGGAACCTATAGCCGTACGGTTAGCAAGGGCACATGCAAGTGCAAACCGCTCTAGAGGGTCTGTTTCAGGGCGCTTAGCAGTTCGCGTAAATTGCGGCATTCCACCACCACATCGCACTTTGCCGCGTAGCGGCCTATTACACTATCACCAGTATTCCAGCGTTCACGTGGCTCAGGATTGAGCCAAATGAGTTTCTTAGCACGACTTCGTAGATGAGCGAGCAGGTCCGGTCGTGGCGGACGGCGGTTGTTGCGGGCATCACCCAGAATCAAAACTAGAGTGTTGCGGGTCAGAAGCTGGTCACCATACTCCTGACAGAACTGTTGCAGCACCTTGCCGAAATCTGACAGAGCGTAGAGGCCGAGCGCGGCATGTGGCACTACGTGTCCGTGTTCGAATGAGACTTCGCACGGACGATCAACATACGCAAAGGTGCGTACCTTGCGGAAGTACTCAGCCGCCGGGGCGAGCAAGGCCAGCAGAAAGTCACTGACTACCGCTACCGAGCCGGACAGGTCACAGAGGGCAATGAGATCGAGCTTGCCTGGCCGTCGATGCCGTAGCCGGGGTTCTATCGGCACGCCACCGTGGGAAATGGAGGCACGAATAGTGCGGCGAAAGTCCAGCCGTCCGCGTTTGCTGTGCTTATAGCGGCGACTGAGGTGACCACGCAGTCGCCGAGCAAGTTCCTCAACCAGCCCTTTGGCGGCTTCGACATCGCGGGAGTCGAAAGCCTTGAAGGGTTTTTCCAGAATGGTTCTGCGGGGTGACTGAAAAGCGGGTGCTGGGTGCTGGGTGCTGGGTGCTGGGTTTTTGTTTTCTCCCGGCCTGCTTTCTAATTGCTGATTTATCAAACTCTCTGACTCTTGCTGTCGTTCTTGTTCGTTTGCACGTTCCGAGGGTTCGTGCGCAGAGGACTCGCTAGGGCGTTGTTGCTTCGGGGGTCGTTCCGTTGCACGGGACTGGGCTCCGTTGACCGTGGCCTTTTGTCCTTCACCCGCGCTGACCTGCTCATGATGTTTCCCTTTACGTCGCAGGGTTGGCGCGGCGAAAAAGCGGGCGAAGGTCTCGTCAAAGAGTGGCCGATCTTCTTCCTCTTTCACCAAACTTGCTGCCAAGGCTTCTCGTAGCAAGTCACGCTCGATACCGACCGCGGCCACAGCTTGCATCGCGTCCATGCTTTCACTCACAGAGATGCGCAAGCCAGCGGCACGTAGGTCGCTGATGAAACGTAGGGTAACATCTCGCATATACAGCAGTCAGCAATTAACAAAATAAGGGCAAAAGGAGAAATGGGTAAATGGGTAAGAGAGGTAGGAACATTTTCGCCATTTCCCCGTTTCGTCTTTCTTTTATCTGGCTGAAAGCTAAAAGCTAATAGCTTTTCTCTCACACCTGCGGCTTGCGTTTCTCACGATAGATCTGCATCGACTCGTTGAATTCACCCGTCGCGATTGAGGTCATGCGAGCACGCTCGACCTCTCCAGCTAGCGTGTCGTTATCCATCTCCCCTGAATGCACGAGCAGATATTTGGCCAGGGCGGCGGCTTTTCCACCAAGCTTCAGGCAACGGGCGATTAGCTTGGCGGTTTCGGTCGCAAGATTCTCAGGCTCTACCAACCGGGTGAGCAGTCCCCAGCGTTCGGCCTGGGCCGCGTCGAAACGCTCGCCGAGGATAACGATCTCCTTCGCTTTGGCCAGACCGATGAGTTGGGGCAGGCGATAGGGTGGTGCGGCGTCGGGCGGCGCGCCGTACAGCACCTGCGGGGCAGAGAAGAAAGCGGCGGTGGTGGCAATGCGAAAGTCACAGGCTAGAACCAGGTCTAAGCCAGCAACAAGGAAAGGACCATGAATCGCAGCGATGGTCAACTGGTCAAGTTGTTCCAGAATATCTAGCGCGCGCCACCACGGTCCCCACACCGCCTTCATGGTCTCACGGTCTGCGGGTCGGTTAGCCGCGGCCCGCAGGTCCATACCCGAGCAAAACGAACGTCCTTCGCCTTTGACCACGACGACGCGAATATCAGTGTCAGCCTGAATCGCTTTCCCAGCTTCTTCCAACTCGAGAGTCATTTGCTCATTGACGGCGTTCAGCGAGGCCGGGCGATCGAGGATAAGAGAACCAACCTGTCCGTCCTTCTCGAAGCGAATGGTGTCCCACTCCATAGTGTTCTTCCCCAAGCTTACAACGTAATGAGTAAAACGTGAAAAATGAGGAATAGTTCTTCCGACCTCTTCTTACATTTTACGCTTTACGTTTTACATTTTTATTCCACACGCCCCTAGCATACCAAAGGAAACCTTGCTTGGACATGGTCTTTATGGGAGAGAGGATTCCTTGACCCTTTCCGAAAAATCAATCAGTTAGTGTAGAATTGTAGCTAGAAGTGTAGTGGTTCAAGAGAGCAAGGGCTCGGAGGCAGGCTCTGGGTGGGGCTGAAGTGTGGCCGGGCGCTCCTCTGCCGGTCTCTGAACCTGGACAATGTTCTAGTTCGTCCGTCGGTCGGCCTCCGCTCGAGCGCCGGGGCTGACGATGTTGTCCCGCTCAAAGACCAGGCAGGTTTTGTGGCCGGTAAGCATCGGTTAGGCAGCCGATGCAGGCAAGCCGTGAACCGCTATAGGATACGCCAAGCAGCTACAGAGGCGACCCGGCCTTAAGGAGTGTTTTCTTCTTCCTCGGGGGAACGCGGTCAACTTTTTCCATGCCTGTGTAGTTCACATCCGCGAACCCACTGACCTTGACTACCGAGCCAGTATCCTTGGTCACGATGCCGTCCGCATCCACGAGCACCAGCAGACGATCGCCGATGACGTCAGCGTCGCCGTTGCAGGTGATCGCCGAGGTGACTGAGGGAATAATCTTGAAGAGGTCATCGCCCTCATCGCCGTTGATCGTGATGGCGACTTGGTTGTCCCCGGCCACAGTGATGACGTCGTTCCCAAGACCGCCGTTGACCGTAATGCTGGTGAGACCTGTCGGTACGTTCGGGTTGTCGAGAACGATGTCGTCGTTGCCCAAGAGCCCGTTGATTACCAAACTCGTCTTGTTGGCGAACTCGATCGTTTCGAAGTTGTCGACTGCAACAAGGCCATGCAATGCCACGGAGTTCTGAGTGTACGTAATCGTGTTATTGGCGTTGGTGCCATTGCCTATGAGCGAAGGGGATGGAACGAGATCAAGGATGGGCTCGAGACCCGTATAAGTAAGCGTCCCACCGTCGATGTTGATAGCACCGTCGGTTGGATTGAAATAGGTGTAAGCAATTTTCCCTAATGAGCCACCGGCCAGTCGCAAGGTATCGAAGCCATTGTCTCCCCCATTGTAAAAGAGACCTCCCGACGGAGTTGGATTGCCCCCACTGAAGTCTACGGTGAGCGTGTCGTCGTCAGCCGACCCATTGACAGTCAGGGTCTGTAGGGTATCAAGGGGCAAGGACCGCGAAAGAATCCCTTCAACATAGATTTCGATGACCGCGCCATTTCGGACGAGCCTGAACTCGTCTTGTCTCCCGTTTGCTGTTCCGTTGCCGCCAGAGTCGTCGGCAGTGACGACAACGTCTGGACTCACCGCAGCCGAGCCCCCGACCGGCGATATAGCCAACACCACTGCGGCCAGCAACGTCTCGAATACGAGGGCGCGTAACCTACGGCAGTCGTTGAGGGCTCGTGAACTTCTACATAGATGGATCATTTTCAATACCTCCCAAGCAGCGAACGGTAAGCAGGTTATATAAGAGATTCACAGTTCTGTCGGCAGTTGCATTCAGTTTAGTTCGTTTTGTCACCCCCGGGTGTATATCAGAATTCTGGCTCGGTGCGTAACCTACTGTCATCGTGCTTCGACAAGCTCAGCACGAACGGAAAATCTACAACGTATTCAACCCCCAGCCCCGTTCGCCCTGAGCCTGTCGAAGGGGGAACGGCGTCGTTTTCGCTAACGGAGACTGAATGACCAGAAATCTGGTATGCACCCGTCACCCCCTTATTACTTTGCCTAGCCACGCCTTTTCCGTTATATAGGCCCTTCACGCGAGTGGGTTGGTGGTGGCATCTTAAGAGAAGAGAGGTGTGTCATGCCTGACGGGGCCTTAAGCGATCTGAAGATTATCGAGCTGTCAGAGATGGTCGCCGGACCGTTCTGCACCAAAGTGATGG
>JACQEL010000451.1 GCA_016200595.1 Deltaproteobacteria bacterium | reverse complement strand
CAGGTTGGTTTCAGTGACGCCGAAATCAGCGCACTCGCGGTGCAGGGGGCAATATAAGCGCTGGCCTTGCCCCCGTTCGGGGATTGAGATCCGCACATGGGCTAGACAAAAGATAATCACCTGAAGTGAGAATCTTCTCGCAGCACTTTCAGTGGAGCACCAGACCGGTGCTCCATCTCCTTGAGCGTGTTTTAAGCAACTTCCTCCTCACTCTCTTTGCTTCGTTTTGGCGCTGTTGCATGTTCTTTCCTGACGGTGAGAACAATACTGTTCGGCAAAATACTGCCCCTGGGGCAACAAACCGCCGGTCTCACTGCCGGGAGTTGAAACCCCCGGCTACCCTCGGGCCAGCACGCCGTGCTGGCGGGTGCCGCGGAGCGGCCCGGGATGGTAGGCCGGTCTTTTAAGGCCGGACTTCATTCAAGGAAGAAGCGAATCACCATGCGAGCAGCTCAGCGATATTCCCTGTCTAGGAAGCGAAAGAGGAATACCCAATGGCCGAACTGACCTTCTTGCGCGACTTGGCGGTGGTGATGGCGGTCAGTGCCATCATCACGGTCCTCTTTCATTTGTTACGCCAACCCGTCGTTCTCGGCTATCTCGTCGCTGGGGTAATCATCGGTCCTCACACCCCTCCCTTCTCCCTGGTGACCGACCTCCAAATCATTCATACCCTGGCGGAGTTGGGTATTGTCCTGTTGCTTTTTTCACTGGGGTTGGAGTTCAACCTCAAGAAGCTGCGTCAGGTAGGAGCGGTCGCGGTGCTCGCTGCCGTCCTGGAAATCTTTTTCATGTTATGGTTGGGCTACGCCACGGGGCAATTCTTCGGTTGGGGAGTGGTCGATAGTCTCTTTCTCGGCGCCTTGCTCTCGATCAGCTCCACTACCATCATCGTGCAAGTCCTGCGAGAAACCGCTCAGATCTGCGAACAATTCGCGCAAATCATACTTGGCATTCTCGTGGTTGAAGATATCGCGGCGATCATTCTTCTCGTCGTGCTCTCGGGGTTAGCGACAGCCGGGACGATTACCCTCAGTGCGGCAGGGTGGGCGCTGCTGCGGGTCTGTCTGTTTATGGTGACGGTGTTGCTCGTCGGCATCGTCACCGTCCCGCGATTGTTAGCTTTCGTGGCGCGTTTCCAGCGTAGCGAAATGCTCACCATTACTGTTCTCGGTCTCGCGTTTGGGCTAGCCGTCGGGGGGGCGCATCTGGGGTTCTCGGTCGCGCTGGGCGCCTTTCTGATGGGGGCGATTATGGCGGAGGCCTCTGAGGTGCACCTGATTGTGGAGCGGATTGAACCTATCCGCGAGATGTTTACCGCGGTCTTCTTTGTTGCCACAGGCATGTTGCTTGAGCCGGCTCTCATCGCCGAATTGTGGGGCGTCATTCTCCTCCTTACCGTCGTGACCGTCGTGGGCAAGTTGGTGAGTTGTAGTGCCGGGGTGTTTTTGGCGGGGTATCCAGGACAGATGGCATTGCCAGTGGGCTTGGGTATGGCCCAGATTGGCGAGTTCTCGTTTATCATCGCCAACCTGGGACGGACGAGTGGGGTCACCAGCGGAGCGCTCTATCCCATTGCCGTAGCGCTGTCCACCGTGACCACACTGCTGACCCCCTATTTACTACGCTCCGCGCATCCTATTGCCGCCGCACTGACGCGGCTCAGCCCGCGGCCGCTGGTCACGTTTGCCACGTTCTACACGGCGTGGGTCAGGCGGCTCACCACACGCGCGCCGCACGCGGAACGCGTCGTGCGGGGGGTGCTGATTCGCCTCCTGCTCTATCTGGCTGTCGCTTTGTCTCTCTTTGTCGTGACGTGGGGCAGCGTGCCGCCACTGGTCCGCCTGCTGCCCACAATCATCCCGAGACAACAGGAAGTGCTGCAATGGAGCAGCGCTGCGGCCGTCGCCTTGCCCTTTTTGTTCCTCCTGAGTCGCACTCTGGAGCAGCTGGTGCGCTCCCTCACCCCAACCCTGTTACCGCACCGCTCGCAAGAGGGGTCGGAGCCGGTCCAATTTCTCCGCCATACGCTGCTCTTTGTCTTCAGCTGGCTCGCGGCGGTTGTCATCCTGGCGGTCACGTCACCGATCCTGCCTGCACTCGTGCCTCTGGCGGTGGTGGGGCTCGGGCTGCTGGCTTCCAGTTACGTGTTTTGGGAGTCGCTGACCCGTTTTCACGCTCATATCGAAGATGTCCTGGGGACGCTGAGCGGCGAGCGGGCACCGAGCGAAACTGCGGTGCCGGCTGCAGAGCAGACCGGGCGTGCGGCCGTCACCGAACTCCTGCGCGAGCGGTACGGGCTCGCAGCTCAGACCGACGATTTCATCGTCCCATTCTCGCCGACTGCGCTGAATCGCTCGATCCAGACCTTGGGACTTCGCACTTGGACGGGCGCCACTCTCATTGCCATTTATCGCGATCCTGAACAGATCATGATTCCCCATCCTGACACGGTACTGCTCCCAGGAGATGTCCTCGTCCTGCTCGGGGAACAAGAGCAACTGGCTGCTGCAATCCGTTTCCTCAGCGACCTCGCTACGCAACCGCTCGAGGGTTCTTAGAGCGTGAAGAAGAAGGGGAGGGCGGAAATTTCCCCATGTTTTCATTCCCACCGCGTTCGCCCTGAGCCCCCTTCGACTATGCTCAGGACAGGCTCAGGCCAGGCAACGCGGAGCGAAGTCGAAGGGCGCGGAGTACTGGAAAGCGCGCTAACGTAATGCCATTGCCCTCTGTGGGGCCTTGATAAATCAAGGCCCCACGGGGGGAGGGAACCTCTATGCGGAACACACCAAGATTTGTATTCACTCGTGGTTCCGGTCTAGAGGGCCCGCCGGCCACGGCAGGCGCAGCCTGCCCTACACGGACCGCGCCCAGCCGAAGGGTGGGCTGTGCCCGCCAACGGACTAGTGCCGCACTCCCGTTTCCTGAAGTGCGGCGTGTCTCAGGCAAGCCGTTAGCGCGGCGTATTTTTCGCAAGGAACTGTTCGACGCCCGCCTTGGCAGCGGCTTGATGCTCGGGCTCTTTCCAGTGTTCAATCAGCGTGGCGTTCGGCGCCAACGCCACGATATCCCGGGAAGTCTCTTCCGGGTGGTACATGTCGTTGCCGAGCAACACTAACAGCGGCGTGGCACAGCGCGCGACAAAGTCGCGTGACACATTGAAGAGAAAATCACCGCTGTACATCGTCTTTTTGAAAGTCTCCCAGGCCGCGTCGTTCGCCTCGGGGTGCGTCGCCCGCAGCTCCTTGGCCCAGCCGTCAAACATCTCGAAAAACGCGGGTCGATTATTGCTGGATAGCCCAATGGGCTGAAACAATACTGCGGACGCGACGCGCTGCGGGGCGGCCTGGATGAGTCCCATGCAGTAGGATCCGCCAATACACATCCCTGCCGTATGGAAGCGCTGCACTCCCAGGTGATCCATCAATGCGAGTTGATCATCCGTGTACACGGACCAAGTGTCAGTGGCGCGAACGGGAGCGCTCGAATTCCCAGCATTACGCTGGTCCATGGCAATCACCCGATAGTGTGGGGCAAGTTGCGTGATGACATTCCACGGCGTTTTTTCCCAGAATGACACCGCTGAGCGCATCCCGCCCGGGGCAATCAATAAGAGGGGAAATCCCTTGCCATGGTCTTCATAGTACAGCTTCGTTTCTCCGCGGGTGAATATCGGCATGTGCTGTTTCCTCCTTGCTCTGTGGTTTCGTAAGCGGGCGGTGTCACTCCTCAAGCGCGTTCCAACACCACCACCGGGATCTCACGTTGGGTCTTTGCCTGGTAGGCGTTGTACGGGGGATAGATGGCTGCCATCGTTTGCCAGAGGCGTGCCCGTTCCTCTCCCGTCGCCGTGCGTGCGGTGGCGCGAAACCGGTCGGCGCCCACCTGCACCTCTACCGCAGGCTGGGCTACGAGATTGAGATACCAGCCTGGGTGGGTTGGAGCCCCGCCCTTGGAGGCGACAATCACATGTTTGCCACCGGCCTCACCATAGATGAGAGGCATGATGATTGGTTGACCTGAGCGGCGACCTGTAGTGGTCAACAGCAGCGTTGGTAAAAGCCCAGGTCCTCCCACGGATGTGGAGTCCCACATGTGGCCATCGGCGCCGTTGCTCTCTATATAGCGGCGCAGATGGTCCCCAATCCACTTGGGTAAATTCGCCGGTACTTTGACAGTGCTCATAACTTCCTCCTCAGCGGTAATATCATAGGACCAGCCCCATCCGAAGAGTAGGGCCGGGCTGCT
>JACQEL010000450.1 GCA_016200595.1 Deltaproteobacteria bacterium | reverse complement strand
TCCGGGGCAAATGCTTCGCCCCTACGGTGGACAGGCGCAAGTGTCATGTGTACCAATCTCTTGCCTCCTGATTTAGAGGCTGGAGGCTAGAGACTAGTGCCTCCTCCCCCAAGTCTCAAGTCTCAAGTTTTAGGCCTCAAGCCTCAAATGGAGCGAATATGGCAGGAAAATTCGATGGCCGAGTAGCAATTGTCACAGCTGGTGGATCAGGTATTGGCGCGGCGACCGCGCGGCGGTTTGCCCAAGAAGGCGCGTCGGTGGTGATTGCCGATCTGAGTGGGAAACGAGCCGAAGAAGTCACCACCGGTATCACAGCCAGTGGAGGGAAAGCGGTATGCATTAAGATGAATGCGGCGGACCCCGAAGGGGTACAGGCGACCATTCAACTCGCGCTCGATACCTATGGCCGGCTCGATATTATGTTCAATAATGCCGGACTAGCCGAGATGGCTCCCCTCGACGAAACCTCGCTAGAAAGCTGGAATCACGTCTTAGCCGTCACCTTAACCAGCACCTTTCTTGGCATGAAATATTGCCTGCCGATCATGCGCAAACAAGGCAAGGGAGCGATCGTCAACACGGCTTCAATCTCTGGCAAAGGCGGAGATTATGGATTGTCCTCTTATAATGCGGCTAAGGCGGGGGTCATTAACTTGACGCGCTCCGCTGCGATCGAAAATGCCAAGCACAATATCCGCATCAATTGTGTCTGTCCGGGAGCGATCAATACGCGCGCGGCCCAGATTCTCGGCAAGGAACGCGCAGACGAATTCCGCCGTCTTCAAGCCGTGGCTCATCCGTTAGGGCGCATGGGTGAGCCGGAAGAGATCGCCAACACCGTCCTGTTTCTGGCTTCCGATGACGCTTCGTTTATCACCGGGGTCGAGATTACAGTGGACGGCGGCGTCACTGCCCACACGGGTTTGCCTGATATGCTGCGACTGCAGAAGTAAGGACATCCTCCCAACAGTTTTTGACAGACGAATTCGCTATTGCCTTCAGCGTAGAGACGCGACATGTCGCGTCTCTACCGGTCCACGATTACTAGTTTTGTGCGCCAAAATTTATCAGCTCTTCTCTCCCGCAAGGCGGGAGAGGGAGAAAAGGGCCAGGCATGAACTGGGAGTCACTCCGTGCCGTGAAGCAAACAGAGATCCGCCAGCTCGCGAGCGAGCCGCTGAGCGAAGTCACACCGAGTATTCGCAATTTCGCTCAGTTCGTGACCACGCACAAGCAGGATCTCGCGTTCATCGCGGCGCTGAAGCGCACCGATCCACAGACCGGGCGCTCGTGGAACGACCGCAATCTCATCGCTTTGGCGCAGGAGTGTGATGAGGCCGAGGTCGGCGCCATTGCCGTGTACACTGAGCCAAGCGTGTTCGGTACCTCGCTGGCGGATTTACAGGCGGTTTCTGCAGCCGTGTCTGCACCAGTCTTGCGGCTTGATCTGATCTTGCACCCTACGCAGATCCATCAGGCCCGGCTGTGTGGAGCTGATGCGGTTCTGCTTCACGCCAGCGCCGTCGATTCAGCTATGCTCTCGCACTTAGTGAATATCGCCACTTCCATCCACATGGCAGCGGTCCTAGCAGTACAGACGCAGGCGGAGCTCGAGCGAGCACTGGCCGTTGGTGCGTTCATTCTGGGGATTGCTTCACCGTCCGGCGGGCTAGACCTGCCATATCTTGCCAGGCTCGCCGCGGCCATCCCATCACAGAAGACGGTGATTGTCCTGGAGGAAATTAGTACGGCTGAGGAGTATGCCGCGCTGCGGGGAAAAGTGGATGCTGTTCTGATAGGAAACGTAGCCCTCGACGCACCCAAGGTGAACGCAGTTCTGGAAAAACTCGCTCAGAAATAAAACCAGCAGACCATTCTTTTCTGTAAGCGCGCAGGCGAGACGCCCGCACGCTAAGCCAAAAGATGCGGTAGTCCTCCTCAGGTGTAAAAGCATGCCGAGCGGTTATTGCCCTGCTGAATCATGTGCCAGAGCATCCCGGGGAGACTCAGCCGTGCGCGCCGAGGCATCGTCTTGTTTCAACCTCATATCGCCATCGATGTGCGTAACACATCACAGAAATCGTGGTCTGTCCCCTATTATTCGCTACCACTACAGCGAAACGATGTGACTGTTCATGACTTTTTCTCCCTCTTCCTCATTCGGCCTTCTTCTTTGGCACGCGAACTTTCCTGTGAGATTCCCTACGTAGATGAGCAGACCCACGCTCTTGTTGTTCTCCCGCTTCGGGAAAGAACGCGGGATCGAGTATATCGTCTAGACGAAAGGGACAGGTGGTCGCGAAGTTTACTTCGGCAATGCCAGTCTGGTTCGCCGCACTGTGACGTGCACGCGCATATTGGCGGGCGACAAACTCAGGAAGGTGTGGTCTGAGGCTGGGACTCTCTTGCAAGAGGTCTCCAATAGCATCGCGGGCGGTATCAATACTGTCGCGCCAACTGCCAGAGCGACGCTGCGGTTGCCTGGCCCATTTTAAGAGGTGGAGGAGGAGATTTTTCAGAGAGCTTTCAACCGCCCGGCGTTCGCTGCGCCCCACGTCTTCAAGTTCCTCCGCGAGCGCCTCGCAGTCGAGTTGATCAAAATGACGTGCCCGGATATGCGCCGCTTGCTTGACCAGCCACGCATAGTAGTCACGCTCGTAGAGTGACGATTCTAGCGCGAGTGCTCCCATGTTGTCATTCTAGAGCGGAGAGTCCTCAGGCAGCAAGCCCCGCGCCTAACCAGCCCGAATGCCGAGCGAGCTAGAGTCAGACTCAAGACGTTGCGCCATGGGGGATAGAGTGCGCGGATGGTGGAGGCCCGGGATGACTTCATCCGACGAGCGGTTTTGGAGGCCGGGTAGCCCGGTCATGACTGATACTGTTGATAAACTCCGCACCTCCGCCGGGGGATAAATCCCCCGGCTACCATCAACCGCCCCGCAGGGGCTGAGAGCCGGCTTCAGCCGGCGGCAGGGGGGTAGCCCGATGCTTTAGCGTCGGGTGTAAAGGGCGGTTGGGCATTTTTCAACAGCATCATAAATCCCCCGGCTA
>JACQEL010000449.1 GCA_016200595.1 Deltaproteobacteria bacterium | reverse complement strand
CGGCCCGGATGCGCTCGGCCAGATGCGGGGGAGTCCAGAGTCCAGGAAAGTCCGAAGTCCGAGGTCCGAGGTCCGAAGTCTGGAGGGGGGCTAGGGGCTTGGGGCTAGGGGCTGGGGGCTGGGGACTGCCAACTGACGACTGCGAACTGGCAACTGTTTGCCCGCCCGTCCACACCAGGACTTTACCATCCTCGTCCGCGGCAACCCGTTGCGCGTCGATGAGTTCTGCTTTCAGCGCTTCAAGGTGTACATCTTCGAGTTGGAATTGGAGTTGCAGCGCCCGATAGGAGAGCCGCCCGCGGGTTTGCAGGAGCGCAGTAACTTGGTCGATGACGGCATACAAGTCCATCAACGGCCCTCCGCCAACGCGTCCAGCGCGTCGCGATGGATACGCCGGCCCGCGCCGATACCTCGCGCGCGGATCTCTCCGGCTTCCAGCAACGCCACCACCTCTTCAATGGTCACTCGCAGATAGGCAGCGGCTTCGTGTTCAGTAAGAATATCCGGCATGGGCGATCCGTGCGGTATAGCTTACGTCCTGGTTCTCCGCCCCGTCATGTAAATGATCCGGGAAGGTGCCTATAGTGGGATGATGCGGTGCATTGTCCCACCGCTTGATTAATTGACCCTTCCCGTCTTGCCAATGATAACGATACTTAGTGGTGGTCACGATGCCGCGCCTTTCGACGAGGCGTTCACTCATCTCTACCAAGCTGCCGTCTGTGAGGAATACGCGATACCGATAGTGTAAGACTTGCTCCCATTCCGTGTCTCGTAGGGTGCGCCGGATGACTTCGACGTCATTCACCGCCGGACTTGCACTAAGCAGTTCGTCGATCTGTCGTAGATACTCCTCAATCATGCGTCAGCCGCCGCTTGGAGTGTGACAATGCGTTCATGGTACAGCAGCACGTCGTCGTAGAGTCCCATCCATTCCATCACATCCCCGGCGTCACCCAATTCTCCGGCGAGGAAACGTCGATGCCCTTCTTCAGACGTCATGCCATACTGCCGCTCGAAAGGTTCGAGTTCTCTTTGGACTTCCGCTAACTGTTTGGTATATTTTTGCAATTGGAGATGGATGAGTTTTCGCAATGTGTGGTCTGCCAAAGATTCTGCTCCAACTTTCTCAATTGCCTCTAGTTTTTTCTGTAAGGCAGTCATATTTCTACTTCCATCTAGCCCAGCTCTTTGAGTAACGCCTTGGCTTCTTGCAAGTCAACCGTGTCAAACCCTTCAGTAAACCAGTTGTAGATCTCCGACAATAGGTTGCTTGCTTCGTGGTACCTGCCTTGCTGTTGCCGGAGGCGAGCGAGGCTGACGGTGGCGCGGAGTTCGAGGGATTTGGCCTGCTGACGTTGGGCAATGTCGATGGCTTTGAGAAAACACGCTTCGGCCTCCAATTGCGGATTGCGGATTGCGGATTGCGGATTATTGACTTCGGACTCCGGACTCCGGACTCCGGACTGTTTTAGCGTAAGCGTTCCTTTCAGCCGATACAGCTCCGCTTCCCACAGACGTTCCCCAGTTTGATTCACGAGCGTCAACGTTTCTGTTAATACTTTTAGCCCTTCCTCGGCTTGCCCCATTTTGCCATACACTTCAGCCAGTAAAGCACAGTAAACTGGACGTAAGAGTTCTGTCCCCGTGGCTCTATGGGCAGTGAGTCCCTCATGCATTTGCGCAAGCCCCTCCTCATGTTGCCCTTGCATAGCCAGGGCCCAACCTCGCAAGACGGTCCCTATTGCCAGCCGATCCAGGGTCAGCACCCGGCCCGTGATTTTCTCCCGCCGTATGCGCTCGTCGTCGTGGAGCGCGAGTTGGAAATAATTCTTCAGCAGCTCAATCAGGGGTAAGTAGGGATAGGCTTTGCCATGAGAAACGGAAAAGGTCTCCAGGATGAGACACTCACGTTGCCCGGGTTGGGGCATACGGCCGTAGGCTGCGACGAATTCGTAGAACAGCCGTGACTTCCCTACTCCCGGCTCGCCCATCACCCCGACGATCTGCCCATGTCCAGCCGTGGCTAACTCCAGGGCTCGCCGCAACTGGTCCATTTCGTTTTGGCGACCGACGAAGCGGACCAATCCCCGCCGAGCGGCCACCTGGAGCTTGGTGCGCAAGGGACCCACACCGGACACTTCGTAAATGTGAATGGGCTTGTGGAAACCTTTAACTTGGGCGGGGCCGAGAGGTTTGAACTCGAAATATCCTTCGGTGAGTTTATGGGTGTATTCACTGGCAACAATGGAACCTGGTGTGGCGAGACTCTCCATACGGGAGGCCAGATTTGTTGAATACCCCACGGGAATATAGTCGGTATGCAGATCATCCTTGCGGATCGAACGGAGCACGACCTCGCCCGTGTTCACCCCGACCCGAATCTGGAAGTTGATCCCTTTCTCGCGCCGCAGTCGCTCGGCCTGTTTTCGGCTCTCCTCCTGCATGAGCAAGGCGGCATAGAGGGCGCGTTGGGGATGATCTTCGTGCGCGATCGGGGCGCCAAAGAGGGCGAAGATGCCGTCACCCATTGACTGGGCAACGTAACCTTCATAGCGATGGACGGCGTCCATCGAACTTGAAACTGGCGCAGCCCCGACCCACACCAACACTTTGCCGTCCTCGTCAACCGCCAGCCGCTTGGCATCGATCAGGTCCGCCTTGAGGTCCTCTATGTCCTCGTCATCTAGCTGGAAGCGGCGCTTGAGCAGGCGATAGGCAATGCGTTTCTCTCGCGCCAACTGTTCTCGGACCTGGCCGAGAACCTCCTCAAAATCCATAGGCATTCTCCTTGCCATGCAAAAGTCAGTAGGACATCCCGCTCTCTGTGAAAGTTCCACCTTTACCAACGACGAAGAGAAAGACCAGGAATTGTACTCCCTTTGCAGGCGCTTCAGCAAGAGAAACGCTTTGTGTGCCAGAGTCCCTCTGCAGTTTGACAGACAGCTCTCACACACTCTAAATTGGACCACATGAGATTCGTACACTTCCTCACTAGCGGTTGAACCCGTCTCCGTTCGGCCTGAGCGTAGCGCAGCGAAGTCGAAGGCCATCGCACGCGCGCCAAGCCTGCTCTTCGACTTCGCCGCTAGCGCGGCGCAGCCTGTCCTGAGCGTAGTCGAAGGGCTCAGAGCGAACGGCTAGTGTCTTTTCCCCATGTGCCACACTGTATCAATGTCACGTGTTTCGATTTAGAATCGGGCTTGTACTTGGTCCGCTCGTAGAGTCACTTCAGGGAGTCATTTCGTATGGAACGCAAGCTCACCGCCATCCTCTGTGCCGATGTCCAAGGCTATAGCCGTCTCATGGGTGAAGATGAAGTCGGGACGCTGCATACCTTGACCGCTTACCGGGAGGTGACTGACTCCCTCATCCAGCAGCATCGGGGCCGGATCGTCGGCACCGCAGGGGATGGCCTCCTGGCCGAGTTCGCCAGCGCGGTCGATGCCGTACAGTGTGCAGTGAAGATCCAGCAAATCTTGCAGGCCAAGAACACGGAATTGCCGCCTGACCGCCGGATGGAATTCCGCATTGGCATCAATGTCGGCGATGTCATCGTCGAGGGCCCGCAGATTTACGGCGACGGGGTGAACATTGCCGCTCGCATGGAAGCCTTGGCCGACGGTGGTGGCATCTGCATCTCAGGGACGGTGTATGACCAAGTCGAGAACAAATTGACACTAGGTTATGAGTCTCTGGGCGAACAGAGTGTCAAGAACATTGCCAAGCCCGTGCGGGTGTGGCGGGTACTAGAGCCAGAGGCGATGGCTACCGCGCAGGTGCAGAGCAATGAAACCGCCCTGTTGTTGCCACTGCCAGACAAACCCTCCATCATCATTTTGCCCTTTCTCAACCTGAGTAATGACCCGGAGCAAGAGTACTTCAGTGATGGTATCACTGAAGACCTCACCACCGACCTCTCTAAAATCTCCAGCCTGTTTGTCATTTCCCGCAACTCCGCTTTCACCTACAAAGGCAAGGCCGCAAAGAGCAAAGACATCAGCCGCGAGATGGGGGTGCGCTATGTGTTAGAAGGCAGCGTGCGCAAAGCTGGGGAGCGGGTACGGGTTACGGCACAGTTGATCGATGCTCCGAGCGATTATCACCTCTGGGCCGCACGGTATGACCGTCCCCTCACGGACATCTTTGCCGTACAAGACGAGATCGTCCAGAGAATCGTGACGACGCTGAAACTCCAGTTGACGTTGTCGGAGCACGGAGTCCTGGTCCGCAAAACCACAGACAATCTGGAAGCCTATGATTGGTATTTGCGTGGGATGGAGTCGGTCTGCCGTTTCACCAAAGAGGCCAATGGGCAGGCGCGGCAGCTGTACGACAAGGCGCTGGAGTTAGATCCGCAGTATGCTGCGGCGTACGCAAGCCTGAGTATGTCCTACATGCTGGATTGGATCTTCCAATGGAGCTCTGACTCGCAGATCTTGGTACGAGCGGCTGAAACAGCGCAGAAAGCTCTAGCTTTGGATGACGCTCTGCCGCAGGCCCATGCGACCTTGGGCTATGTCTATCTGTGGCAGAAGCAGCATGACCAGGCGATTGCCGAGACCCAGCGGGCCATTGCCCTCGACCCCAATTTTGCTCAAGCTTACGCCAATCTGGGGCATTTTCTTGTCTATGCAGGCCGACCAGAGGAGACGGTCGAGCTGGTGCAGAAGGCGATGCGGCTGAACCCTCGCTATCCGGCCACCTACTTGTTGCCCTTAGGCAATGCTTATTTCTTCACCGGACGGTATGAAGAGGCATTGGCGGTCTATAAGACACTGGTCACACGCAACCCCAACTTCCCGGTCGCCCATGCGGGCTTGGCGATGACATACAGCATGCTGAACCGAGATGGAGAAGCCCAGGCCGAGGCTACTGAGGTCATGCGGATCAATCCTCAGCTCTCTCTTGAGGTTGTGAAGTTCATCTTTCCTTTCAAAGATCCGGCCATGCTTGAGTTCATGCTGACCGCTCTGCGCAAGGCAGGGCTGAAATGAGTAATGAGTGCTGAGTGCTGAGTAAAAAAAGAAGCCTTCTTAACATTAGCGCCGGTCCACCGTAGGGGCGAAGCATTTGCCCCATATCGACCAACGCCGTGGAGAGCCTGACACGCAAATGCTTCGCCCCTACCGCCGCCATCATGTTCACCGACATGGTGGGCTTCAGCCGCCAGATGGGCAGTAACGAAGCCCGCATGTTGCGCCTGCTCGACGTGCATAACCAGATCATCCAGCAAGCGGTGGCCGAGCATCATGGCATAGTGATCAAGACTGTTGGCGATGCTTTTCTGGTCGATTTCCCCTCAGTGGTCCATGCCGTGCAATGCGCGCAAGGGATTCAGGCGCAGTTCCGGGCCCATAATGCCGAGCAATCCGCAGACGAGCAAATGCATGTGCGTATTGGCATCCACCTCGGCGATGTCGTGCAACGAGACGGGGATGTGTTTGGGGACGGGGTCAACATCGCGTCTCGGCTCCAAGCGTTGGCCGAGCCTGACATGATCTGCCTCTCAGACGTGGTCTATCGGGATGTGGTCAAGAAGATCACCCTCAGCACGGTGGTGTCGTTGGGCCGCCCGCAGCTGAAGAACATTGTCGAGCGATTCCAAGTCTATGCTTTATTGCTCCAGCCAG